>NZ_BAABBP010000003.1:0-190478 GCF_039538025.1 Comamonas faecalis | reverse complement strand
AAAAACGGCAAAACGCCCCGATCGGCGGGCAAAAAAATAGTTGCCCCTGCCGAAGTCAACTCAAATTCCATCATCTGAAAAATAGCCCAGGCGTAGCACGCCTGGAGGTGAGTTATTCAGAGCATCCCTGATGCTTTGCAACAACGTACGCATTGACTGCGGAATGCGAGGCAACGAGCTCAATCACACCGTACGTACTGCGGAAACCATCGCCGCCAATTACCAGAAGCTGTTTGACCGGGTGACTCCCGTCTCCTTCAAGAACCTGGATCTCAGGAGGGCAATGGAGACGATTGCGGTATTTCGCGATGTCAGCGACAGCGCTGCCAGCAAACCCTATTTGATCGACTTTCTGCGCACGCGTGGCATCAACGGCGACGAATACCTGGACGCATTGGAACAAGATGGCGCCAACCCCATGCTCGCCCTGAAAACCGCGTGAACTTCAGACCGGATTCCCCGTGATGGCGGGGAGGACGGGGTGATTGCTGGTGCCGCGGCAGCACCCACCATAGGGCGCCTTCCCCTGCGGCAGGCCGTCGCATCTCGACAAGCACCACACACAAACGGGCAAGCGATCACGGCAAGACGACACAGGGTGCTGAGACTGCACCTCATCAGTCGCCCCATGGCCCCCAGGCTCCAGCCTTGCTGGTGCAACGAGCCCAGCGTCATGCGCCCTTCGACTTGCAGTTGTGTGTATCTTGTTCCCATCTGTGCAAATTACCCGATCTGTGGGTGTTGCACTTCGGAGTTGAGATCGCCCTCCAGCCACGCATCGATCTGCTCACACGCACGCATCGCCGGCGTGGGCTACCTGATCCTGCAGGCCGAGGGGCGCTTTGACATCAACACCGTGATGGCCGGCATCCTGGTGCTGACCGCGTTTGCACTGGCGCTCGACGGCCTGGTCGGGCGCATCGAGCGGCGCTTGATGACCTGGCAGCCCAAGGCGGGCGAGAGCGAAAAACTCTGAACGAAGCGCGTGCCGGGCAGCGGCGCGCGCTCAACGCCCCGCCAGCCGCCCCATCTGCAGCGCCAGCCGCGCCAGCGCCTGCCAGGAGTCGCTCGGCCAGTCGGGCGACTTCAGCCCCTTGACGATGCCGTCGACCACATGCGCCGACTGCAGCAGCCGCGCCAGCAGCGCGTCGCTGGCGCCGGGCAGGATGCGCTGGTACAGCCTCTCCTTGGCGCCCCACACGCGCGCCTCGCGCAACGCGACGGGCAGGGGCTTGCCGGCGTTCATCGCGTCCTTGACGCGCTTGAGGCCGCGGATGTCCTCGGACAGCGCCCAGTGCACCAGCACCTCGGCCGTGCCCTCGGCCTGCAGGCCGTCGAGCATGCGCTGCGCGCGCAGCACCTGCCCCGACAGCACCGCCTCGGACAGCTTGAACACGTCGTAGCGCGCGACGTTGAGCACCGCCGCCTCGACCTGCGCCCAGCTGAGTTCACCCGGCGGATGCAGCAGCGCCAGTTTCTGGATCTCCTGGTGCGCGGCCAGCAGATTGCCCTCGACGCGATCGGCAAAGAACTGCAGCGTGCGCTGGCCCTCCTCGCCGGCGGCCACGCGCTGACCCTGGGCGGCCAGGCGCTGGGAAATCCAGGCGGGCAGCTGGCCGCGCTCGACGGGGTCGATCTGCACGCTCACGCCGGCCTTGTCCAGCGCGGCAAACCAGGCGCCGGTCTTGGTCGCCTTGTCCAGCCGCGGCAGCACGACCAGGGTGAGCACGCTGTCGTTGCCGATGGCAGCCTGGGCGATCTGCTGCAGCGCGGCGCTGCCGTCCTTGCCCGGTTTGCCGCTGGGAATGCGGATCTCGACGATCTGGCGCTCGGCAAACAGGCTGAGCGACCCGCCGGCAGCCAGCACCGCGCTCCAGTCGAAGTGCGCGCCGGCGACGGTGAAGCTGCTGCGCTCGGTATAGCCCTGGGCGCGCGCGGCGGCGCGGATCGCGTCCAGCGCCTCCTGCTGCAACAGCGGCTCGTCGCCATGCAGCGCGTACAGCGGCGCCAGACCCTTGCCCAGCTGGGCGCCTAGCTGCGACAGGGCCAGCTGCATGGCGCAGGCCTCACTGCTTGGCGGCCGCTGCCGGCGGGTGCGCCGCGGCCAGGCGGCGCAGCAACTGTTGCACCATGTCGGTCTGCATATTGCGCTGCAGCAGCGCCTCCTCGCCCTCCTTGGACAGCGCAACCGACTCGTTGTAGCTCACGTCGCGCTGCTGCAGCAGCTCGGTCTCTTCGATCCAGCCGCGCCCTTGCGCGTCGCGCAGGCGAAAGCGCACCCGCAGGCGCAGCTGCAGCTCGCGCACCTGGCCGGCGCTGTTCAGGCTGACGACGACGCGCTCATTGCGCTCGGACAGCAGGTCAAGCACCACCTCGGCCTGGGCTTTTTGCGCCTCGTCGGTGACCACAATGAGCGAGCCGCCTGCGCCCTGCAGCGTGCGGCGCAGCTCGCGCGCCAGCGACGAGCCGGCACTCGCCTGGATATACAGCGAGCGAAACGCGAACGTGGGCACGCCGCGCAGGCGGAAGCCGCAGCCGGCGAGCAGCGCGGGCGCAAGAGTCAGCAGGAAGCGGCGCTTGTTCATGAGGGTTCGTCCGGAGGCGTGCTTAAACGACGATGTTGACCAGGCGGCCGGGCACGACGACGACCTTCTTTGGCGTGGCGCCCTGCACGAACTTCTGCGCGTCGGGGTTGGCGAGCGCAGCCGCCTCGATGGCCGCCTTGTCGGCGCTGGCCGGCACGCACACGCTGCCGCGCAGCTTGCCGTTGACCTGCAGCACGAGTTCGAGCTCATCCTGCACCAGCGCGCCAGCGTCGACCTGCGGCCAGGGCGCGTCCAGCAGGTCGCCGAGCACGCCGGCGTAGCCCAGTTCGCTCCACAGCGCGTGCGTGATGTGCGGCGTCGCCGGATAGAGCACGCGCAGCAGGATGGAGAAGCCCTCGATCAGCGCTACCTGGGCGCCGGCGTCATCCTGCGCCTTGAAGTCCTCCAGCGCGTTGAGCATCTTCATCGCACCGGAGACGACGGTGTTGTACTGCATGCGCTGGTAGTCGTACTGCACCTGCTTGAGCACGGTATGAATTTCCAGGCGCAGCGCGGCGGCCGCTTTGCCAAAAGGCACGTCGCTCAGGCTGGCCGCTCCCGCAGCGCTGGCCAGCGCCTGCTGGTGATCGAGCCCGGCGAGCTTGATGCCGAAGTTCCACACCCGGCGCAAGAAGCGGTAGCTGCCCTCGACGGCCGCGTCGTTCCACTCCAGCGTCAGCTCGGGCGGCGAGGTGAACATGGTGTACAGACGCGCGGTGTCGGCACCGTATTTCTCGATCAGGTGCTGCGGGTCGACGCCGTTGTTCTTGGACTTGGACATCGTGCCCACGCCCTCGTAGTCGATGGGCGTGCCCACGGGGAGCAGCCCGTCGCCGCTCTCGGCCGGGTTCTTGAGCTTGGCACCGACGATCTTGCCGCCCTCGTCCAGCACATGCTCGACGTCGTGCGGCCAGAAATAGTCCTTGGCTCCCTTGGCGGTGCGCCGGCTGTAGATGTGGTTGAGCACCATGCCCTGCGTCAGCAGGCGCTTGAAGGGCTCGTCGGCCTTGACCAGCCCCAGGTCGCGCATCACCTTGGTCCAGAAGCGCGCGTACAGCAGGTGCAGGATGGCGTGCTCGATGCCGCCGATGTACTGGTCCATGCCGCCGTCACGCATCCAGTAGGCGGCGCCGCCGGCCACCATGTGCTCGGTGTTCTTCGGGTCGCAGTAACGCAGGTAGTACCAGGACGAGTCGACGAAGGTGTCCATGGTGTCGGTCTCGCGCCGCGCCGGCTTGCCGCAGCACGGGCAGGTCACGCCGGCGTGGAAAACCTCGCTCTTGACCAGCGGGTTGCCCGAGCCGTCGGGCACCAGGTCGGGCGGCAGCACCACCGGCAGGTCTTTCTCCGGCACCGGCTGGGCGCCGCAGTCGGCGCAGTGGATGATCGGGATCGGCGTGCCCCAGTAGCGCTGGCGCGAGATGCCCCAGTCGCGCAGGCGCCAGGTGGTTTTCTTCTCGCCCAGGCCTTTGCCGGCCAGCAGCGCGGCCACTTTGTCGACGGCGGCCGCGTAACCCAGACCATCGAGCACGCCGGAATTGACGCAGCGGGCGCGCTGTTTGTCGCCATACCACTCCTGCCAGGCGTCGGTGCCGAACACTTCGCCGTCGACGGCGATCACCTGCGCAATCGGCAGGCCGTACTTACGGGCAAAGGCAAAGTCGCGCTCGTCGTGGGCGGGCACGCCCATCACCGCGCCGTCGCCATAGCCCATCAGCACGTAGTTGCCGACCCACACCTCGACCGGTTTTCCGGTCAGAGGGTGCGTGACCGTCAGGCCCGTCGGCATGCCCTCTTTTTCCTTCAGCGCCAGCTCGGCCTCGGTCGTGCCGCCCTGCTTGCATTCCTCGATGAAGGCCGCCAGCTGCGGGTTGCCGACCGCCGCGTGCGTGGCCAGCGGGTGCTCGGGCGCGACGGCGCAGAAGGTCACGCCCATGATGGTGTCGGCGCGGGTCGTGAAGACGTACATCTTCCCGTCCTGGATCAGCTGGCCGTCCGTGCCCTTGATGTCGTGCGTGAACGCAAAGCGCACGCCGCTGGACTTGCCGATCCAGTTCTCCTGCATCAGCCGCACCTTGTCGGGCCAGCCGGTCAGGGTCGCCTTGTCGCCGCCGACCTGCACGTGGTCGAGCAGTTCCTGCGCGTAGTCGGTGATCTTCAGGTAGTAGCCGGGGATCTCGCGCTTCTCGACCGGCGCGCCGGTGCGCCAGCCCTTGCCGTCGATCACCTGCTCGTTGGCCAGCACCGTCTGGTCGACCGGGTCCCAGTTCACCACCTGGGTCTTGCGGTAGGCGATGCCCTTGTCCAGCATCTTCAGGAACAGCCACTGGTTCCACTTGTAGTAGTCGGGGTCGCAGGTGGCGACCTCGCGGCTCCAGTCGATGGCCAGGCCCATGGCCTGCATCTGGCGCTTCATGTAGGCGATGTTGTCGTAGGTCCACTGCGCCGGCGGCACCTTGTTTTTCAGCGCCGCGTTCTCGGCCGGCAAGCCGAAGGCGTCCCAGCCCATCGGCATCAGCACGTTGAACCCCTGCATGCGCAGCTGGCGCGTGAGCATGTCGTTGATGGTGTAGTTGCGCACGTGGCCCATGTGCAGCTTGCCGCTGGGGTAGGGCAGCATGGAACAGGCGTAGAACTTCTTCTTGTTCTCGTCTTCGGTGACGCGGTAGGCGTCGGCGGCGTCCCAATGCGCACGCGCGGCGGACTCGACCTCAAGGTGGTTGTACTTGTCTTGCATGGAGGGCTGAAAAATCGGTGCAGCGGCACTGCCGCTGCGAAAAACGGGGGGGGGGGACGCTGCTTTCAGCGCAGACCGAGTACGTCGAACATGTCGTACATGCCGCTGCTGCGCCCGGCCAGCCAGCACGCCGCGCGCAGGCTGCCCTGGGCGTAGCCGGCGCGGTTGTTCGAGCGATGCGTGATCTCCACGCGCTCGCCGGTGCCGGCAAACAGTACGGTGTGGTCACCCACGATGTCGCCGCCGCGCACCGTGGCAAAGCCGATGCTGCCGGCCTTGCGCTCGCCGGTGTGGCCATAGCGCTCGTAGACCGCACGGTCGGCCAGCCGCGTGCCCTGCGCCTGGGCAATCACCTCGCCCATCTTCAGCGCCGTGCCCGAGGGCGCGTCGACCTTGTGCTTGTGGTGCGCCTCGATGATTTCGATGTCATAGCCGTCGTCGAGCGAACGTGCGGCCAGCTCCAGCAGCTTGAGCGTGACGTTGACGCCCACGCTCATGTTGGGCGCCAGCACGATGGCGATTTTTTGCGCCGCGGCATCCAGCTGCGCACGCTGCGCATCCGAAAACCCCGTCGTGCCGATCACCATCTGCACACCCAGCTCGGCGCATACGGCCGCATGCGCCAGCGTGCCCTCGGGGCGGGTGAAGTCGATCAACACGTCGCAACCGGCAAGGCCGGTGCGCAGGTCGCCAGTGACCAGCACGCCACTGCTGCGGCCCAGGAAACCCATTGCGTCCTGGCCCAGCGCGCTGCTGCCGGCCAGATCCAGCGCACCGGCCAGGCGGCAGTCCTCGCTGGCAGCGACGGCTTCGATCAGCATCCGCCCCATGCGGCCGTTGGCCCCGGCAATCGCCACGCGGCGCGGTTGGGTGGAGGAGACGGTCATGGCAACACCTTTGGCAAAACGACAACGAAACGCCGCGCCGCCTGCCCGGCAGCCGCGGCGGGCGGCGCGTCAGCGCGCCGACGATTCCAGCGGCGGATAGTGTCCGGTGGGCGGCTCGGGCTGCGGCGCCTCGGGCTGGGCTTGCGCCTTGGGGTAGCGCGCCAGCTGCGCCTCGGTGGCTTCGAGCGGCGGCACCTTGGGCTGGTCGATGCGCGTGGAAATGGAGGCGACGAACTCGGCCTCGGTCGGCATCTCGTCGCCCTCGTGACGGTCGAGCACGTTGTCCTTGAAGAACACGGTCAGGTGGCGCACCTGGTTCTCGACGTTGGCACGGCGAATCGTGAAGATGTATTCCCAGCGGTCGCCGTGGAACACGCTGGTGACCAGCGGCGTGCCCAGGATTTCACGCACCTGCTGGCGGCTCATGCCCGGCTGCAACGCCCGCACCTGCTCGCGCGAGACGAAGTTGCCCTGCACCACTTCCACCGTATACGGCGTGACGGCATTCAAAACCCGGTTGCCACTGCCGGCACAGCCGGCCAGCGTTGCAACCAGCACGACGGCGCCACAGCAGGCGCCCCAACGCACGAGAGCGGACATGGACTGAGGGGTTTGGGTAGAGCGCATATGATCCGGGGCATTGTAGCGGCAGCACGGCGGCGCCCCGGCGCCCGCCCTGCGCGCCCCGTGAAAGGACATGCCATGCAAAGCAACATCGAAGAGCTCAAGAGCACCGGCCTGAAGGCCACGCTGCCGCGCCTGAAGATCCTGGAAATCTTCCAGAAGGGCGTGCAGCGCCACATGACCGCCGAGGACGTGTTCCGCGTGCTGCTGGAAGAGCGCTCGGACATCGGCCTGGCCACCGTCTACCGGGTGCTGACGCAGTTCGAGCAGGCGGGCATTCTGATGCGCAGCAACTTCGAGGGCGGCAAGGCGGTCTATGAGCTCAACGAGGGCCAGCACCACGACCATTTCATCTGCACCGGCTGCGGCAAGGTCGAGGAGTTCTTCGACCCGGAAATCGAAAAGCGCCAGCAGCTCGTTGCCAAGACCAAGGGCTGGGAGGTGCATGACCACGCCATGGCGCTGTACGGCCTGTGCGCCGATTGCACCAAGAAGCACTGAAAAGCCGAGGCAACGCAAAACCGCAGGGGCGGCGCGCACTGTGCGCGCTCTACGCTCAGGTGTCGCCGCCCTGCTCCATGGCGCGGCGGTGGCGCTCGATGAATTCCTGGTAGGTGTCGACGCCGCGCAGCTGCAGGATGGTGTTGCGCACCGCGGCCTCGACCAGCACCGCGATGTTGCGCCCCGCCACCACCTGGATGACGACCTTGCGCACCGGCACGCCCAGCACATCCTGGCTTAGCGGCTCTTGCGGCATGCGCTCGTAGTCACGCTCCAGGGTTTCCTTGCGCACCAGGTGGACGATGAGCTTGAGGCGCATGCGCCGACGCACCGCCGCCTCGCCAAAGATCGCACGAATGTCCAGCAGGCCAATGCCGCGCACCTCCAGCAGGTTTTGCAGCAGATCGGGGCATTTGCCCTCGATGGTGTTCTGGTTGATGCGAAACAGGTCGACCGCGTCGTCGGCCACCAGGCCATTGCCGCGCGAGATCAGCTCCAGCCCCAGCTCGCTCTTGCCCAGGCCCGACTCGCCGGTGATCAGCACGCCCACGCCCAGGATGTCCATGAACACGCCGTGCATGGTCGTGCGGTCGGCAAAATGCTTGGACAAAAAGGTGCGCAGCACGTCGATGACCAGCGCCGACGACTCCTGGGTCGAGAACAGCGGAATTTGCGCGCGCTCGCACATCGACAGCAGCTCGGGCGGCGCCACCTGCCCATCGGCCAGTACCAGCACCGGGGGCTCCAGCGTGACGATGCGTGCGACGCGTCGCTGGCAGTCCTCGCTGCCGCCATGGCTCAGGTAGGCCACTTCACGCGCGCCGATGATCTGCACGCGGTAGGGATGGATGTAGTTGAGATGACCGACCAGGTCGGCGCCCGAGCGCGCCACGCGTACGACTTCTTCGTCAAAGCGCCGCTCGGAGGCGCCATGGCCGGCGATCCACTGCCATTGCAGCAGGGCGCGAAATTCTTCGAACAGGACGTCGGCACTGACGACGGTGGGCTTCACGGCGGCGTGGGCGAACCGTCGGCACGCATCTTCAGGAGGCCAGTTGCGCCGACTGCCACTCGGTGATCAGCGCATGCAGCCGGGCCGCGTCGGCGCAGGACTTGAGCCGCTCGCGCAGCGCGCTGTCGCTGAGCAGCTCGGCGATCTCGGAGAGTATTTCCAGGTGTTTCTGCGTCGCCGTCTCGGGCACCAGCAGAAAGATCAGCAGCGACACCGGTTGCTCGTCCGGTGCGTCGAATCCGATGGGCTGGCCCAGTTGGAAGACCGCCGCCATCGGCGATTTCAACCCCTTGATGCGCCCATGCGGAATGGCCACGCCATGGCCCAGTCCGGTCGAGCCCAGGCGCTCGCGCGCAAACAGGCTGTCGGTGATCAAGGCGCGCGAGAGTCCGTGCAGGCTCTCGAACAACAGCCCTGCCTCTTCGAACGCACGTTTCTTGCTGGTCGCGTCAACGCTGACCAGCACTTGTGCGGGAGGCAATATGGAAGCGAGTCTGTTCATGGTCAAAGTAAGCGCACATTATGACACGCCCTAGCAAAAACCCTGGAAGTGTATCGAAAGGCAATAAAAAACCGCCCGAAGGCGGTTGCTCGCTGGCGCGCAGATTTTACGTGGCCGCGGCCTGCATCGTGGCGCGCTGCAGGCCCGCCTGATGGTCCTGCACCTTGTCCTTGTGGCGCACGACCATGCGATCGAGCTTGTCCATCAGGGCGTCGACGGCGGCGTACAGGTCGAAGTGCGTGCTCTCGACGAACAGATCCGAGCCCTTGACGCGCAGGCTGCATTCGGCGCGCTGGCGTTTCTCCTTCTCCTTTTGTTTTTCCACGGTCAGCAGAACCTTGACATCGACCACCTGGTCGAAATGGCGAAGAATGCGCTCCAGCTTGGATGTGACGTAGCTGCGCAATGCCGGCGTGACTTCCAGATGATGGCCACTGATCGTCAAGTTCATACAAATTCTCCTGCGATACACGGTTGAAACACACTCCGCCTGCGGCGAAGCACGGGTGAAATCGTTGGTGGTGCAGTGCTGCGCGACTGGGTGACATGATGCGCCGGCACTCCGCGAAAGACAACGCAGGCTCCGTCATGCCGGCGCGCCAGCCCGGGTTTTGGCAGCGACGCTGGCGCCGAAACGCTGCACAATCGACAGGTTCTGCCCGTGCCCCCTTAACCATGACCCAAGCCCAGACCTCCGCCCTGCACACCTCCGCCCTGACCTCGCTGCCGCTGTTGGCACGCGGCAAGGTGCGCGACAACTACGCCGTGGGCGAGCACCGCATCCTGATGGTGGCCAGCGACCGCCTTTCGGCCTTCGACGTGATCATGGGCGAGCCCATCCCCGGCAAGGGCGAGCTGCTCACGCAGATGGCGCTGTTCTGGTTCGGCAAGCTCGGCCACATCGTTCCCAACCACCTGACGGGCGAGGCGCCCGAGAGCGTGATCACGCCCGCCGAGGTGGCCCAGGTGCGCGGACGTTCGATGCTGGTCAAGCGCCTCAAGCCCATCCTGATCGAGGCCGTGGTGCGCGGCTACCTGGCCGGCAGCGGCTGGAAGGAATACCAGGCCACGCAATCGGTGTGCGGCGTTGCGCTGCCCGCCGGGCTGACCAATGCCGCCAAACTACCTGAGCCGATCTACACGCCGGCGGCCAAGGCCGAAGCCGGCGCGCACGACGAGAACATCACGTTCGAGCGTACGGTGGAGCTGGTCGGGCCGGAGCTGGCCGGCAAGATCCGCGACGTCTCGATACGCCTGTACCAGGAAGCAGCGGCGATCGCTCTCGAAAAAGGCATGATCATTGCCGACACCAAGTTCGAGTTCGGCCTGGACGAGGCTGGCCAACTGGTGCTGATGGACGAGGTTCTGACGCCCGACAGCTCGCGCTACTGGCCCGTCGAGGGCTATGCCAGCGCACTGGCCGCCGGCGAGAACCCGCCCAGCTACGACAAGCAGTTCGTGCGCGACTGGCTGGAGCAGGCCAAGGTTGGCGGCAAGCCCTGGGACAAGACGGCGCCCGCGCCGCGCCTGCCGCGCGAGGTGATCGAGAAGACCGCCGCCAAGTACCGCGAGGCGCTGCAGCGGCTCACCGCCTGACCCGCTGCCGACCGCGATCAAAAAAGCCCGCTGGACGGACAAGCGGGCTTTTTGTCCGCTCAGGCTTTCAGCTCAGCACGACGGAACTCAAGCGCCTGCGGTAGCTGGCCACCACCGGATCCTGGGGCGGAATCTGGCCCTCGGCCACCTGCACCCTGGGCGGCTCGATGATCTCCAGCACGGCGATATAGGTCTTGCGCGCCGCGTCCTCGCTCCAGCCCTTGTCGCGCATCAGGATCTCCAGCAGTTCGTCCATCGCGTCGGTCCAGCGCTGCTGGGCCATCAACCAGCGCGCGCGGCCGTAGCGTGCGGTGAAGTCGCGCTTGTTGGCGGCAATCGCCGCGTCGAAGCCGGCCAGCGCATCGCCACCGGCCGCGTCGCTGGCGTCCTGCGCATCCATCCAGGTCTTGAGCGCGCCCAGGCGCAGCGATCCCGCGGCCTTGGCGATCACCGGCGCGAACGCCACCCTGGCGTCGTCGCTGTGGCCCAGTTGCAGCAGCAGCTTGACGTAGTCGAAGCGCGCGTCGTCATTGGCCGGGTCGGTCGCCACCGCATGCTGCAGGCGTTCGAGCGCCGCGTCGGTGTCGCCGTCCGCCAGCGCGTCCAGCGCCTCGTCCTGCTCCTGCTCGGCCTGGACCTCGTCGACGCTGGGCAGGTGCTTGTCCAGGAATGCGCGCACCTCGCTCTCGGGCTGCGCGCCCATGAAGCCGTCGACGGGCTGGCCGCCGACCATCAGCACACAGGTCGGAATACTGCGAATGCCGAACATGCCCGCCAACTCCTGCTCCTGCTCGGTGTCGATCTTGACCAGCTTGAAGCGGCCGGCGTAGTCGGTCTCCAGCTTCTCCAGGATGGGGCCCAGCGTCTTGCACGGACCACACCAGGGCGCCCAGAAATCCACCAGTACCGGGGTCTGCATCGACGCGGCGATGACTTCGGCTTCAAAGGTTGCTACGGTTACGTCAATCATGGGAGCTCCAGCGGCGCGCTGCCCACGCGGGCAGCAGGGTCGGACAAGGTATGGGGGGCGATTCTCCCGTAAACGGGCAGCGCCCGACGCGTCCCCCTAAAATATCAGGGGTTCCACCGATGCGGCCCGCCCGCCCCTACCACCATGCAAGCCATCCAGATCGGTGTTGTCATGGGCTCTTCCAGCGACTGGGAGACCATGCAGCACGCCGTGGCCGTTCTTGAACAGTTCGGCATTGCCCATGAGGCGCGGGTCGTCTCCGCCCACCGCATGCCCGACGACATGTTCGCCTACGCCGAGGCCGCGGCCTCCCGCGGGCTCAAGGCCATCATCGCCGGCGCCGGCGGCGCGGCCCACCTGCCGGGCATGATCGCCGCCAAGACCGTCGTGCCGGTGCTCGGCGTGCCGGTGGCGAGTCGCCACCTGCAGGGCGTCGATTCGCTGCACTCCATCGTGCAGATGCCCAAGGGCGTTCCGGTGGCAACCTTTGCCATCGGCTCCGCGGGCGCTGCCAACGCGGCGCTGTTTGCCGTGGCGCTGCTGGCCAATGAGGATGCGGCGCTGCGCGACAGGCTGCAGGCCTTTCGCGCCGAGCAGACCCAGGCTGCGCGCGCCATGACGCTGCCGCCGGCGGCCGCATGAGCAACCACGACGTGATCCTGCCCGGCGCCACGCTGGGCGTGCTCGGCGGCGGGCAGCTCGGGCGCATGTTCGCCCACGCCGCGCAGGCCATGGGCTATTTCACCGCGGTGCTCGACGCCGACGCGCACAGCCCGGCCGGCCTGGTCAGCCACCACCATGTCCGCACTGGCTACGAGGACGCCACCGGCCTGGCAGAGCTGGCACGCCTGTGCGCGGCGGTGACCACCGAGTTCGAGAACGTGCCCGCCGGCGCGCTCGACACGCTGGCCCAGTCGCTGCCCGTGTCGCCCGCCGGGCGCTGCGTGGCGATTGCCCAGGATCGCGCGGCCGAGAAGGCGCACTTCGTCGCCTGCGGCGTGCCGGTGGCGCCGCACGCGGTGATCGAGACGCCCGCGCAGCTGACCGCCGTGACGCCCGACCTGCTGCCAGGCATCCTGAAAACCGCCCGCCTGGGCTACGACGGCAAGGGCCAGGTGCGCGTGCAGACACCAGCCGACCTGGCCGCCGCCTGGGAGCAGCTGGGCCGCGTGCCCTGCGTGCTGGAGAAGATGCTGGCACTGGCGCACGAATGCTCGGTCATCGTCGCGCGCGGCCAAAGTGGCGCCATCGTCCACCTGCCGGTGCAACGCAACCTGCACCGCGACGGCATTCTGGCAGTGACCGAGGTGCATGAAGGAAATCTGCCTCCAGCGCAGACCAGTCAAGCGCTTGCAGCTGCGGAATCCGTAGCAAACGGCCTGGACTACGTCGGCGTGCTGTGCGTCGAGTTCTTCGTGCTGCAAGACGGCAGCCTGGTGGTCAACGAGATGGCGCCGCGCCCGCACAACAGCGGCCACTACAGCCAGGACGCCTGCGACGTCTCGCAGTTCGAGCTGCAGGTGCGCTGCATGACCGGCCTGCCGCTGGTGCAGCCGCGCCAGCACAGCGCGGCCGTCATGCTCAACCTGCTGGGCGATCTGTGGTTCGACGGCCAGGGGCGCGAACTCACGCCCGCGTGGGAGCAGGTGCTGGCGCTGCCCGGCGCCCACCTGCACCTGTACGGCAAGACCCAGGCCCGGCCCGGGCGCAAGATGGGCCACCTGAACATCACCGCCGCCACGCCCGAGGCCGCACGCGCCACCGCGCTGCAGGCCGCGGCCATTCTCGGCATCGAAGCGTTCTGAGCATGGTCCTCGACGGCGCGCTCGACGCCTCCATCCAGGCCGCGGCCCAGGCACTGGCGCAGGGCCGGCTGGTCGGCCTGCCGACCGAGACCGTCTACGGCCTGGCCGCCAATGCAGACGACGATGCGGCCGTGGCGCAGATTTTTGCCACCAAGGGCCGCCCGGCCAACCACCCGCTGATCGTGCATGTGGCGGGCAGCGCCGCCATCGTGCACTACGCCCGGGAGGTGCCGCTGTTCGCCCAGCAGTTGATCGACACGTTCTGGCCCGGCCCGCTGACGCTGATCCTGCCGCGCCTGCCGCAGGCCGCGCGCGCCAGCACCGGCGGCCAGGACAGCGTGGGCCTGCGCTGCCCGGCGCACCCGGTCGCGCACGCGCTGCTGGCGGCCTGCGCCGCGCTCACGCCGCCGATCCACGGGCTGGCCGCGCCCAGCGCCAACAAGTTCGGGCGCGTCAGCCCCACGACGGCCGCGCACGTGGCCGACGAGTTTGGCGACGCGCTGCTGGTGCTCGACGGCGGGCCCTGCCAGGTCGGCATCGAATCGACCATCGTCGACTGCACGCGCGGCGTACCGGTGCTGCTGCGCCCGGGCGCCATCTCGCGCGAACAGCTGGCAGCAGCCTGCGGCCAGCGCGTGCTGCTGCCAGGCGAGTTTGCGGCGCAGCAGCCGCGCGCATCGGGCACGCTGCTGGCGCATTACGCGCCCAGCGCGCCGGTACGGCTGATGGACGCCAAGCAGCTGCAGGCCGCGCTCGACCTGCTGGGCCGGGACGCGGCAGGAATTGCCGTCTACGCGCGCGCGCCACTGCGCAGCGCCAGCCGCCAGCTGCAGATACGGCACATGCCGGCCACGGCCGCCGACGCTGCGCGCGAGCTGTTTGCCACGCTGCGCGCGATGGACGGCGAAGGCGCCCGCCTGATCTGGGTGGAGACGCCTCCCGCAACGCCCGACTGGGACGGCGTGCGCGACCGGCTGCAACGCGCGGCCGCGGCATCGGCCTGAGCACCGCCTACGACGCTGGACGCCAGGCTCAATCAGAGCCAGCGCCTGCCGCACCGCCGGGCGCGCCTGCATGCGAGTGAAATGCGCCATCGGCACGCCATCGCGCTCCAGCCAGCGCGCCATCGTGAACAAATAGCCATCGGCGACCAAATAGCGATCGCCCAGCACCCAGGGTGCCGTCGCCCAGGTAGTGCGGCTCGATCACCCAGCGCTTGGTGCACGACGCGCGAGGGACTTGTTCAGCGTTCGTGCCAGGCGCCCAACCCCGCAGGCCGGCTACTGCGTCGGCTCGACCTGCAGCACCAGGCCGTGCTGCGTGACCGTGATCGCGCCGGGCTGTACGCGCATGCGGCGCAGGCGTTCGATGTCTTTTTCGGGCAGCTGGTAGAGCACTCCGTCTTCCAGCACCGCCTGCATCAGCAGCGCACCGGCGCCCTGCGCCAGTTTGGCCAGGCTGGCGGGCAGGCCGTCGATGGTCAGCGCGTGCAAAAACAGGTCGCGTGCGCGCACCGTGTGATCCGACGGCTCCCAGCGCAGGCCAAACTCCACGTCCAGCGCGCCCTGATAGGTGCGCTCGCCCAGCAGCGGGCTGCTGGCCTGCAGCTCGCTGACCGCACGCAGGCGGTTGGTCTCGGGCAGCAGCGTCAGGCGCGGCGACTGCAGCTGCAACTGCAGCACGCCGGCCAGCGGATAGCTGCGCGGAAACTGCGCGTCCAGCTTGCGCTGCAGGTCGTGCTGGCTGATCGACAGCTCGCCGGGCGCGCTGCTGCAGCCGGCAAGGCCGGCGGCGGCCAGGGCCAGGGCGCCCAGGCCGATGAGGGTGGTGCGGCGGTGCGGGTTCATGTGGGGTCTCCGGGCGGGGGCACGGGCAGGTCATCGTCGCACGCGGGGCGCTGCTCCTTGGCCTGCCAATAACGCCGACTGTAGCGCTGCAGCCAGCCGTCCAGCTGCGCGGCGGCGGCGCCGTCGCCCGCCAGCTGCAGGCACAGCGCGGCCACCTCGGCCGTGCACAGATGGCCGGGCTGGCGCGCGCGACGCAGCAGGTAGTGCGACAGCGCGCCCTGCAGGCCCAGCACCGGCAGGCGGTCGAGATAGGGGCTTTTGTGGAACATCTTGCGCGCCTGGCTCCAGGTGCCGTCCAGCAGCACCAACAGCGGGCGCGGTGCGGCAGCCTCGGCAGGCCCGGCCGCGCGCGGTTCCAGCCAGCCACCGTCCACCACGCGCGCGGCGTCGGCGTATTCCTGCGGAAACACCACGCAGGGCTGCCATTGGGGGTCGGCCAGCAAGGCCAGCAGCGCCGGGTCTGCGCTGGTGCGCGCCCAGCCGAAGGCAAAGGTGTCTGCCACCACGTCGGCCACCAGCCAGCCGGTGTTGCTGGGCTTGAGCGGCTCGATATCGTGCATCAGCAAGCACACGCCGGTGCGCGTGTGCAACTGGCGCCGCTGCGCGCAGATGCAGTGGCTGGGAATCAGCCTGCAGCCCGGGCAGTGCGGCTGGCGCGAGCCGCCGCGCGCGGCAAACGGCTTGCTGCTGCGCGCCAGGCGTGCATCGCGCAGGCGGGCGACTGCGTGCATGCGCGGGTCGGGCTCAGCCGCGCGCCGGAATGCTCAGCCCGCGCTGCACCGCCGGCCGCGCGGCAAAGGCCGCCAGCACGCGCTCGACCTGCGGGTAGCCGCCCCAGCCGACCAGGTCGCCCGCCTCGTAAAAGCCGATGAGGTTGCGCACCCAGGGGAAGACGGCGATGTCGGCAATGCTGCAGTCGCCACCCATGATCCAGTCGCGCCCGGCCAGGTGCTTGTCCAGCACGCCCAGCAGGCGCCTGGATTCGTTCACGTAACGATCGCGCGGGCGCTTGTCCTCGAAGTCCTTGCCGGCAAATTTATTGAAGAACCCGAGCTGGCCAAACATCGGCCCCACGCCGCCCATCTGCCACATCAGCCACTGCAGCGTCTCGTAGCGTGTGGCGGGGTCTGCGGACAGCAGCCGGCCGGTCTTTTCGGCCAGGTAGACGAGGATGGCGCCCGACTCCCACAGCGCCAGCGGCTTGCCGCCGGGGCCGTTGGGGTCGAGGATGGCCGGGATCTTGTTGTTCGGGTTCAGCGACAGAAACTCGGGCGAGAGCTGGTCGTTCGCCTCGAAGCTGACCAGGTGCGGCTCGTACGGCAGCCGCAGTTCCTCCAGTGCAATCGACACCTTCACGCCGTTGGGCGTGGGCAGCGAATACAGCTGGATGCGGTCCGAATGGGTAGCCGGCCATTTGGCCGTGATCGGGTGGGTCCAGGGCATGGTTTCTCCTTGCAATCAGTCCTTGACCAGGCCGCCGTCGACGACCAGGTTCTGCCCAGTGACGGCGCGCGCCCAGGGCGAGAGAAAAAACAGCACCGCGTCGGCAAACTCGGCCGGCGTGGTGACGCGGCGCAGCGGTGTGAGGCTGGCGATCAGGTCGAACACCGCCTCGGGCGTCGCGCGGCTCGCGTCGGTGGTGCGCAGCAGCCCGCCCGAGACCATGTTGACCGTCACGCCGTCCGGCCCCAGGTCCACCGCCGCGGTGCGCGTGAGCGACAGCAGCGCCGCCTTGGCCGCCGTGTAGTCGTGGTAGGGCACCACCGGGTTCTGGAACAGGTTGGTGCCCACGTTGACGATGCGCCCGAAGCCCTGCGCGCGCATGCCGGGCAGCGCGGCCTGCATGGTGTTGAGCGCGCCGCGGGCGGCGCCCTCGATCTGCTGGCTGAAGCGCTCCCAGGCGATGTCGCCCAGCTTGGGGCGCGCGTCGCCGTCGAACGAAAACTGCGCCAGCGCGTTGTTCACCACCGCACTGATCGGCGCGCCAGTGCGCTCGCGCGCGGCGGCAAACAGCTGCTGCACCGCCACCGCGTCGGTCACGTCGGCCTGCAGCGCAACGGCGCGCGGGCCCAGCTCCTCGGCCAGCGC
Source organism: Comamonas faecalis (assembly GCF_039538025.1). Taxonomy (NCBI): domain Bacteria; kingdom Pseudomonadati; phylum Pseudomonadota; class Betaproteobacteria; order Burkholderiales; family Comamonadaceae; genus Comamonas; species Comamonas faecalis. The sequence goes on along the minus strand of NZ_BAABBP010000003.1, from coordinate 173,324 downwards.
CTGCGCGGCAGCGCCGCTCTGGTGGTAGTTGATGACCACGCCCGCGCCTTCGCGCGCCAGCGCCCGGGTGATGGATTCACCCAGGCCACGCGCGCCGCCCGTGATCAGCACCCATTGTTCGGACAGTTGCACGTGCGAATCCTCCTCTCGTCAGTTGTCCATGGCGCCGCGCGCGGTCCGCGACCGATGAAACCGGCGCACCCCAAACCAGGGCAGCCGCGCAAGGGCCGCCCCGCCGCGCTGGCTGCGTCCCCCTTCCCGGAGCGCGCAGCGCGTAGAGAGAAGGGGGAAGACGCAAAGCGTCTCAGGGGGTTGTTGTTTCATTTCGGCGGGCGGTGCAGCACGCACAGCTTGTTGCCCGCGGGGTCACGCAGATAGGCCAGGTACATCCGGCCCGCGCCCTCGCCGCGCCAGCCGGGCGGGTCTTCGCATGTCACGCCGCCCGCCGCCACGCCAGCGGCGTGGGCGGCATCGGCCTGTTCGGGCGACTCTGCCGCGAAGCCGGTGGTGCTGCCATTGCCGTGGCAGGCCGGCTCACCGTTGATGGGAGCGGTGATGGCAAAGGTGCTGCCCGCGTGGCGCCAGAAGGTGCGGTTCTTCGGGTCGGTGAAGCCGGGCTTGCAGCCCAGTGCGCCGAGAAGGGCGTCGTAGAACTGCCTGGATTGGTCGAGGTCGCTGGCTCCCAGCATCACGTGGCTGAACATGGTGTGTCGATCTCCTGAAAATGACGGCCGCCACGGCTGTGGCGGGTGTGCATATCGTAGTGGGCTGCGCGGCGCCACGCAGCGCGTCGGGCTGAAGCCAACCCGGCGCCCGGGATGAGCGCGGCAATGGGTGCAGCGACGGATGTGATGTGCGAGTGCGCCTCGCCGATCTCGGGTGCATAGACGTGCGAGAGCCAGTAGGGCCTGTTAACACTATCTTTGACGGATGCGTTGTGATCAAAAGGGCCACTCGCCAAGGCGCCAGCCTTGCCAAGATGCCACCCTTGGCAAGGCTGGCAACGCCGGCGATGGCCCTTTTGATCGCAACCCGAAGGGAACATACTTAAAATGGCGCCACTCTCCGTTGCGCTCCTTGCCCAGACACCCGGTCTGGGCTGCGTCGCACGTCTCGATTGACGCCGTTTTGAGTATGTTCGCACCGCCAAAAATAGCGTTAACAGGCCCTAGTTGGCCGTGACCTTGCCCGCCACGTTCAGGATCAGCCCGCCAAGCGAGTAGCCCTGGCTGGCCTTGGCGTTCACGCGCTAGTCGGCGCGCATCAGGCACTCGTTGATGGAGGACTCCGCATGCACCAGCGTCTGCCGGTCGGCACGCAGCAGCGCGTGGCGCTGGCAGTGGGCCATGTAGGCGCGCGCGGTCTGCAGGTGGTTGGCGGCGATCAGCGTCTGCCCCACCACATCCTGGATCTGCTCTATGGCTGGCGCCGCGCCGCGGATATGCGCCAGAGCAATGAACCGCATCGGGCAATTGGCAGGGCTGAGCATGTGTTCGCCATCTCCCCGGGCCACACATCGGCGCCGGGGAGGAGTTGAGGGAGCGGGCGCTGGATTGAACGCCATGCCTGTTCACCTCCTCTCCCCAGCCCTCCCAGCGAGGCGGGGAGAAACATCAGCGCCTGCATGTAGCAGCGGCCCGCCATGCCGCCGCCCAGAATGGCGAATTTCATCGGGAATCCGCCCTCGCGCCATGGCGGGGCTCATGCATGGCGTGCGCTCAGATGATGCGCGTCACGCCAGATGCGCCCCCAACACCCCCGCCAGCCCGAACATGCCGATGCGATCCTGCCCCAGCACGGCGCGCAGCTTGTCGTCGGCGACGATCTGGCGCTTGTCCTGGGGATCCTGCAGGTTGTGGGCGCGGATGTATTCCCACAGCTTCTTGACCGCCTCGGGGCGGGTGACCGGCGCGTCGCCGATCACCGCAGCCAATGCTGGGCTGGGTGTCTTGCCGGCGGCGGTGCTGGTCTTGCGCGCGGCCTTCTTGGCCGGGGCTTTTTTGGCGGCTGCGGTCGTTTTGGCAGCGGCGCCGGTCTTGGCCGCTGCAGTCTTGCGCGGCGGGTATTTGCTGTCGCGCTGCTCGAACTCGAAGTTCACCTTGCCGGCGTCCTTGTCCCAGGCCAGGAAGGCCTTGAACGCGCGGCGCGTGCGGTTGGAGATGAATTTGTCGAGCAGGTCGGTCTTGCCAGTGGCCAGCAGCTTTTCCATCTGCGCGCGCTCGATCGGCTGCTGCAGGATGATCTTGCCGCTCTTGAAGCTGCAGCTGGGCGTGGGATGCGCCGGCGTGGGCACGGCGCGGCTGCAGACGTAGTTGCTGCCGTGCTCGTGCACCTCGCTGCCGCACAGCGGGCAGGGGCCAAGGCTTGCGTCGGTGAACTCGGCCGGCGCGCTGCTGCCCTCCTCGGCCTTGTCGTCACCAAAGTCGAATTCGAGCTTGTAGCGGCCCGGCGCCTCGTCGTCGCGCACGATGGCGACCTCAGCGGTGAACGGCCAGCCGGCCTTGGAGCGAAAGCCCTCCAGCGGGCCGATGCGCTTGTCGCGCAGCAGCGCGTCGGCCTCGGCCGTCTCGAAGGTGCGCCCGGCGGGCGACTTGCCGAACGAGAAGCCGCAGCCCTCGCCGCCGTCCTTGCCGATGCAGGCGTACCTGCGGTAGTTCTCCTTGACCACGCCGCCGCAGTTGGGGCAGGGCGTGGCCAGCCGGGCGTAGTCGCCGGGGATGGTGTCGCGGTCGTATTCCTTGGCCTTCTTGACCATGCGCTCGGTCATGGCGGCGATCTGCTGCATGAAGCTGGCGCGCGGCAGCTCGCCGCGCTCCATCTGCGCCAGCTTGTATTCCCACTCGCCGGTCAGCTCTGCCTTGCACAGCTCGTTGACCTCCAGCCCGCGCAACAGCGTCATCAGCTGGAAGGCCTTGGCCGTGGGGATCAGCTCGCGGCCCTCGCGCAGCATGTATTTCTCGCTCAAGAGCCCTTCGATGATGGCCGCGCGCGTGGCCGGCGTGCCCAGGCCTTTTTCCTGCATCGCACTGCGCAGTTCCTCGTCGTCGATCTGCTTGCCGGCGCTCTCCATCGCGCCCAGCAGCGTGGCTTCGCTGTAGCGCGCCGGCGGCTTGGTTTTCAGGCCCTTGGGGTTGACCTGCTCGGCCAGCGGGTGCTCGCCCGGCTGCACGGCGACCAGCGGCTGGCCCTTGTCGCCGGCCTTGCCGTCCTCGGTCTCGCTGGCGGCCTCCTTGCCGTAGATGGCGAGCCAGCCGGGCTGGATCAGCACCTTGCCCTCGGTCTTGAAGGAATGCTGCTCGACCTTGGAGATGCGCGTGGTGATCTGGTATTCGGCACTCGGGAAGAACACCGCCATGAAGCGGCGCACGACCAGGTCGTAGAGCTTTTGCTCGGCCTCGCTCAAGCCGTGCGGCGCCTGCGTGGTGGGGATGATGGCGAAGTGGTCGCTCACCTTGCTGTTGTCGAACACGCGCCTGGTCGGCCGCACGTAGCTGTTGTCCAGCGCCTGGCGCGCGAACGGCGCCAGGTGGCCCATGCCGGAATTGGCCAGCATCTCGAAGGTCTGGCGCGTGGTGGGCAGGTAGTCCTCGGGCAACGCGCGCGAATCGGTCCGCGGGTAGGTCAGCGCCTTGTGGCGCTCGTACAGCGCCTGCGCCAGCGCCAGCGTGGTCTTGGCCGAGAAGCCGAACTTGCCGTTGGCTTCGCGCTGCAGGCTGGTCAGGTCGAACAGCAGCGGGCTGGCCTGGGTGCTGGGCTTGGCCTCCTCGGTGACGATGGCGGGCTTGCCGCGCACCGCGTCGGCGACCTGCTGCGCGGCCTGGGCGTTCCACAGGCGGTCGGCGCGCGCCTCGGGGTCGTCGCTCTTCTTGAACTGCGGGTCGAACCACTTGCCCAGGTAGTCGCCGGCCTGGGCGGCGAAGGTGCCGTGTATTTCCCAGTAGTCGCGGCTGACGAACTTGCGGATTTTCTCCTCGCGCTCGACGACGAGCGACAGCGTCGGCGTCTGCACCCGGCCGACGGTGGTCAGGAAGAAGCCGCCCCCCTGCGAGTTGAACGCCGTCATGGCGCGCGTGCCGTTGATGCCGACCAGCCAGTCGGCCTCGCTCCTGCTGCGCGCCGCGTCGGCCAGGCCCTGCATCTGCTGCTCGCTGCGCAGGTTGGCAAAGCCGTCGCGGATCGCCTGCGGCGTCATGCTCTGCAGCCACAGGCGGGTGATGGGCTTGCTCAAGGTGCCCTTGGCGCCGCCGGCGTACTGCTCGATCAGGCGAAAGATCAGCTCGCCCTCGCGCCCCGCGTCGCAGGCGTTTACCAGCGCGGTCACGTCCTTGCGCTTGGCCTGCTTGACGACCGCGTTCAGGCGGCTCTTGGTCTTGTCGACGGGCTTCAAGTCGAAGCGCGGCGGAATCACCGGCAGGTGGGCAAAGCTCCACTTGCCGCGCTTGACGTCGAATTCCTCGGGCGCCTGGATCTCGACGAGGTGGCCGACGGCGCTGGTGACGACGTAGCGCTCGTTCTCGAAATGATCCTCGAACTTGTCGAACTTGCCGGCAACCGGCGTGAGGGCGCGCACGATGTCTTGCGCGACCGAGGGTTTTTCTGCGATGACGAGTGTCTTGCTCATAGTGGGGCCAACGTGGCTTTTAGAATCAACGGCTTCGCGCGTACGCACGCGCACCGCCTATTTATAAAGTAGCAGAGTTTTGCCATGGCACGCAGCAAGCCCCCCACCCCTGCCCCGGGACGGCGCATTCAGGTGCGCCGCTCGGGCGTGCACGGCAAGGGCGTGTTTGCGCTGCAGCCCATCGCCGCGGGCGAGGTGGTGATCGAATACGTGGGCGAGATCATCAGCTGGGACGAGGCCCAGCGGCGCCACCCGCACGACCCCAGCCAGCCCAACCACACGTTCTACTTCCACGTCGACGAGGATCACGTGATCGACGCCAACGTGGGCGGCAACGCCGCGCGCTGGATCAACCATTCGTGCGAGCCCAACTGCTGGGCCGACGAGCAGGATGGGCGCATCTTCATCACCGCGCGGCGCGCGATTGCCGTGGGCGAGGAGCTGAACTACGACTACGGCCTGACCATAGACGAGCGCTACACGAAGAAACTCAAGGCCGAATACGCCTGCCACTGCGGCGCCGCCAGCTGCCGCGGCACGCTGCTGGCGCCCAAGCGCGGCTGGAGCCCGCCCGGCCCGCTGGAGGACGCATGAGCCAGCCGCCCCCCACACCCGCGATCACGCCGCTGTACTGGCCCGCCGAATCGCTGTGGCAACAGATCGAGCCGCTGCTACCCGGCTTTACCGTCGAGGTGCTGCCAACCATCGACTCGACCAACACCGAGCTGATGCGCCGCGCGCGTGCCGGCCGCATGGAGCCGACGCTGCTCATCGCCGAAGAGCAGACCGCCGGACGCGGGCGGCGCGGGCGGCCGTGGAGCAGCAGCGTGCTGTATGAGGGCACGGGCGCGCGCCCCTCGCTCACCGTGTCGCTGGGCCTGCCGCTGGCGCCGGCGGACTGGTCTGGCCTGTCGCTGGCCGTCGGCGTGAGCGTGGCAGAGAGCCTGCAGCCGCAGCTGCCGCCGGCAGGCAGCGGCGCGCCGCGCATCCTGCTGAAATGGCCCAACGACCTGTGGCTGGAGGGCGACCGCAAGCTCGGCGGCATCCTGGTGGAGACCGCGTCGTTCGGCCACACCACGCCCGAGACGCCGCGCTACGTGATCGTCGGTATCGGCCTGAACGTGCTGCCGGTACTGGCCGAAGGGCTGTCCACGCCGCCCGCCTGCCTGCGCGAGGTCGACCGCGGCCTGAACGCCGCGCGCGCGCTGGAGCGCATCGCGCTGCCGCTGGTGCAGTCGCTGCTGGGCTTTGCCGCCCACGGTTTTGCGCCGTTCCAGCCGCGCTTTGCCCGGCGCGACGTGCTCGCCGGGCGCGCCGTCACGCTCAGCGACGGCCAGCACGGCATGGCCCACGGCGTGGGCGACGATGGCGCGCTGCTGGTGCATACCAGCACAGGCATGCGAGCCATCACCAGCGCCGACGTCAGCGTGCGCCCGCAGCAGGCGGGTTGAGCAATGCTGCGCGCGCTCGTACTCGCCCTGTTGCTGGCCAACGCCGGCTACTACGCCTGGACGCTGGGCGCGATGCGCGCCTGGGGACTGGCGCCCACCAGCGATACCGAACCCCAGCGCCTGCAGCAGCAGCTACACCCCGAGCAGCTGCGCCTGCTGGACGATGCGCCCCAGGCCGCGGCCGCTGGCACGACTGCGGCACCCAAGCCGGCCGATCCGACGCCCGGTGACGCACCAACCAATGGCCAGCCACTGCCCGACGCGGCACCAACCAGCCCGCTGGCCGAGCCCGCGCCTGCCACCGTCGTCGCCGATGCCGGCACCTGCCTGCAGGCCAGCGGCCTGGACGAGGCGCAGGCCGCCGCGGTACGCCAGGCGCTGGCGGCCTGGCCGCCCGGGAGCTGGCAACTGGACGACGCAGTCACCCCAGAGCGCTGGATGGTCTACATCGGCCGCCTGGCCGACGAGGACGCGCTGGCGCGCAAGCGCGCCGAGCTGCGCGGCCTGAAGGTGGACGTCGACCGCCCGGGCAGCACCTGGGAGCCCGGCTTGTCGCTGGGACGCTACGGCAGCGAGCAGGCGGCGCAGCGCGCACTGCAGCAGCTGGCCGGCCAGGGCGTGCGCGGCGCCCGCGTGCTGCGCGAACGCGCCACGCAAACCCGCAGCACGCTGCGCCTTCCGGCCCCTGCCGCAGGCGCGCAGCGCCCCGCGCTGGAGCCGGTGCAACAGGCCCTGGCCGGCCAGCCGCTGCGCGCCTGCGACTGAAATCCATCGCGGCGAGGGCGCCGCTCCCACGGAATGCACCATGGATTGCGCCGTTGTGGGAGCGGCGCCCTCGCCGCGATCGGCCCGCCCAAAAACAAAAACCCTGGCGGCGGCTGCCGTCAGGGTTGATCGCCAATGCCTGCGGGCGCTGCCGCAGGCCAGGGCCGACAGGCTTATTGCGCCTGGTTCTTCGCCGGCTCGCCGGCCAGCATGCTGGTGTCGCCGCCCAGCTTGCGCACCTCGGCCAGGTAGGCCGGGCCGCTGCGCAGGCGCTGGTATTCGGCCACGTTGCGCTCATAGCTCATGTCGGTGATCTCAAGGCCGTCCAGGCCGGCACGGCGCCACAGGTTGAGCTCGGCCACGACTTCGGCGCGCGACTTGCCCTGGGCCTGCTGGGTGATGGGTGCAACCAGCTGATCCTGAGCGGGCGTGGTTTGTGCGGTAGCGGCAGTGGCAGCGAATGCGGTGGCAACGGCGAACAGGGTTGCGAGGGTACGGGTGTTTTTCATGATCGATTTCCTTCAACAAACAGGGTGAATCCGGGATGAACCTGCGGTTTGGCTGTAGTGCCTGGCTGCAGGGCTTGGACGCAAGTGTCGCCCGACACCCTCTGACCTGTCTGTGCGTTTTCACACGTTTTTCGAATACTCGATCACGTTGTCAATCAGGAAAATCCCGGAATTCACCTGCATGCAGCACACGGATTGCGCGCGCCACTGCGCCAGCGGCACCTACAGCGCCGGCAGGTCGGTGACCGCGAAGCGCAGGATGAAGCGCGCTCCGGGCATGGCCGCGCCCGGGCGCGCGTCTTCGACGATGAGCTCGGCGCCGTGCTGGCGGGCGATCTCGCGCACGATGGGCAGGCCCAGGCCCGAGCCGTCGGCGCCGGTGCCAAGCGCGCGGTAGAAGGGCTGGAAGATCAGCTCGCGCTCGCTTTCGGGCACGCCCGGGCCAGAGTCCTCGACCTGTACCAGCACGACGCGGGCGAACGGATCGGCCAGCACGCGCGCGGTGACCACGCCGGGCTGCTCGACGCTGGACGGCGTGTAGTTGATTGCGTTGTCGACCAGGTTGCGCACCAGCTCCTTGAGCAGCGTGCTGTTGCCCATCACGCTGACCCCGGGCGCGCGCGGCTGGGCGCCGTCGTAGCCCAGGTCGATGTGTTTTTCCATCGCATGCGGCACGCTGCCCTCGACCACCTCGATCACCAGGCCGGCCAGGTCAACGCGCTCGCGCGGCACCGCTGCGTTGCCGCCGCCCTCGGCGCGCGCCAGCGCCAGCAGCTGGTTGACGGTGTGCGTGGCGCGCACCGACGAGCGCTCGATCTGCTGCAGCGACTGCTTGAGCTCGGCCGTGCTGGTGCCCTCGCGCTGCGCCAGGTCGGCCTGCATGCGAAGGCCCGCCAGTGGCGTCTTGAGTTGGTGGGCGGCGTCGGCCAGAAAGCGCTTTTGCGTGGCCATCGACTCCTGCAGGCGGCGCAGCAGGTCGTTGACCGAGTCGACCAGCGGCGCCACCTCCATCGGCACGGCGGTGGCGTCCAGCGGCGACAGGTCGTCGGGCTTGCGTGCGCGGATGCGCTCTTCGAGCTGGTGCAGCGGCTTGATGCCGCGCACCAGCGCCAGCCACACCAGCAGCACCGCCAGCGGAAGGATGACGAACTGCGGCAGCATCACGCCCTTGATGATCTCGGTGGCCAGCACGCTGCGCTTGGCGCGCGTCTCGGCCACCTGCACCAGCGCGGCGGGCGCGCCGTCGAGCGGCAGGCGCACCCAGATGTAGGCCACGCGCAGGTCGATGCCGCGCAGCTCAACGTCGCGCAGGCGCACCTCGCCCGAAAACGGCAGCTCATCGGCGGGCGGGCGCGGCAGGTCGCGCTCGCCCGACAAGAGCCGCCCCGAGGGCGACAGCACCTGGTAGTAGACGATGTCGGAGTCGTCGGCGCGCAGGATCTCGCTGGCCGGCTGCGGCAGGTTGAAGTGCGCGCGCCCGCCCTGCACCGTGACCAGCTGCGCCAGCGCGTGGGCGTTGTATTCGAGCGCGCGGTCGAACGGCTTGTTGGCCAGGCCCTGGGCGACGATCCAGGTCAGCGCCAGGCTGATGGGCCACAGCAGCAGCAGCGGCGTGAGCATCCAGTCCAGGATCTCGCCGAACAGGGAGCGCTGCTCGCGGTGAAAGAACTTCATGGGCGGGGTGCTGCTGCGCTCGGCCAGTCACGCGCGGCGGCGCTGGCACCCGTGGGGCTGGGCGCGCGGCGCATGCGGTTCAGCCGGGAATCTTTTCCAGGCAATAGCCCAGGCCGCGCACCGTGGCGATGCGGATCGGCCCGCGCTCTATCTTCTTGCGCAGGCGGTGGATGTAGACCTCGATGGCGTTGTTGCTCACCTCCTCGCCCCACTCGCACAGGCGCTCGACGAGCTGCTCCTTGCTGACCAGGCGGCCGGCGCGCTGCAACAGCACCTCAAGCAGCCCCAGCTCGCGCGCGGACAGCTCGACCAGCTTGCCGTCGATGGTGGCCACGCGCCCGGCCTGGTCGTAGACCAGCGGGCCGTGCTTGATCATCGCGCTGGTGCTGCCCATGCCGCGGCGCGTGAGCGCACGCACGCGCGCCTCCAGCTCCTGCAGCGAGAACGGCTTGGCCATGTAGTCGTCGGCGCCGTAGTCCAGCCCCTTGACCCGCTCGTCCACGCTGTCGGCCGCCGTCAGGATCAGCACCGGCAGCGCCGACCCGCGCCCGCGCAGGCGCTTCAAGACCTCCAGCCCGTGCATCTTGGGCAGGCCCAGGTCGAGGATGAGCAGGTCGAATTCGTTGTTGGTCATCAGGGCGGCGTCGGCCTCGGTGCCGCTGGACACCTGGTCGACCACCGCGCCCGATCCGCGCAGCGAGCGCAACAGCCCATCGGCCAGCACTTGGTCGTCTTCAGCAATCAAGATGCGCATATCACTTCTCCTCGGCGCCCCGGCGGCCCGGCATGGTCAGGTGATTCTAGAAGCTGGCGCGCCCTGCCCTGGCGGATCCGGCAGGCCGGCGGCATAGGCTTCCAGCCCCAGCGCGACGACGGTGGCCACGTCCTGGCCCACCTCGGCGCGAAACTCCGCCTGCGCCTGCGCGACCGCGCGCTCGAACGCCTGCAGCCAATCGAGCCCCAGCGGCGTGAAGCACACGCGCCGCGCGCGCGCGTCCAGCCGATCGACCTGGCGCGTGACCAGGCCCCAGGCCTCGCACTGCACGACGAGGTCGTGCATGGCCTGGCGCGTCATGCCGGCGCGCTGCGCCAGCGCTGCAATGCGCTCGCCGCGCAGTGGCAGGTGGCGGGTGATGTGGACGATGGCCGCGCCCACCTGCTCGCGCGCGGCCAGGTTGGACAGCGCCAGCGGCGCCTCGCAGCTGGCGGCCATCAGCTGCAATACGCGCGCGTCGAACCGGCGCAGCGCATGGCCCAGCAGCCAGCCCAGGTGCGCCTGGCGCCAGCGGTCGTCGGGTGCGGTAGACAAATCCATCGCATTATTGTCAGGCAAACTGACTATTTATAGGATGTTTTACCGGAAAGTCTCGCCTAAACTACTGTTCATGTACACAGCCTGTAAATCATCACAGGCACACCCAATCACCATCACCGGGAGCTTTCCATGGACGCCACCACCAAGGGCAATACCGCCGCCCAAAGCGAAAAAGCCAAGGCCTTGCAGGCCGCACTCGCGCAGATCGAGAAACAGTTCGGCAAGGGCACGATCATGCGCCTGGGCGAGGGCGAGGCCATCGACGACATCCAGGTCGTCTCCACCGGCTCGCTGGGTCTGGACGTGGCGCTGGGCGTGGGCGGCCTGCCGCGCGGGCGCGTGATCGAGATCTACGGCCCCGAATCCTCGGGCAAGACCACGCTGACGCTGCAGGTCATTGCCGAGATGCAGAAACAGGGCGGCACCTGCGCCTTCGTCGACGCCGAGCACGCGCTGGACGTGCAGTACGCCAGCAAGCTGGGCGTGCAGCTGTCCGACCTGCTGATCAGCCAGCCCGACACCGGCGAGCAGGCGCTGGAGATCGTCGACTCGCTGGTGCGCTCGGGCGCGGTCGACCTGATCGTCGTCGACTCGGTCGCCGCGCTCACGCCCAAGGCCGAGATCGAGGGCGAGATGGGCGACTCGCTGCCCGGCCTGCAGGCGCGATTGATGAGCCAGGCGCTGCGCAAGCTCACCGCCACGATCAAGAAGACCAACTGCATGGTCATCTTCATCAACCAGATCCGCATGAAGATCGGCGTGATGTTCGGCAGCCCCGAGACCACCACCGGCGGCAACGCGCTGAAGTTCTACGCCTCGGTGCGCCTGGACATCCGCCGCATCGGCACCATCAAGAAGGGCGACGAGGCCATTGGCAACGAGACCCGCGTCAAGGTGGTCAAGAACAAGGTCAGCCCACCATTCAAGCAGGCCGAGTTCGACATCCTCTACGGCACGGGCATCTCGCGCCTGGGCGAGATCATCGACATGGGCGTGAACGCCCGCATCCTGGAGAAAAGCGGCGCCTGGTATTCGTACAACGGCGAGAAGATCGGCCAGGGCCGCGACAACGCCCGCGAATTCCTGCGCGAGAACCAGGGCCTGGCGTACGAGATCGAGAACAAGGTGCGCGACAGCCTGGGCGTGGCGCCGCTGCCACCGATGGCCGCCGCCCCCGTGATCGCGCCCGCGGCCGACGCCCCGAGCGAGGCCAAGCCGGCGCGCGGCAAGAAGGAAGCCGAGCAGTAATTGCGCTCCGATGGCATTCGCCCCGCTCTCGCTGAAGGGCCGCGCACTGCGCCTGCTGTCGCAACGCGAGCACTCGCGCAGCGAGCTCGAAGCCAAGCTGCAACGCCACGTGCAGGAGGGCGACGACTTGGCTGCACTGCTCGACGACCTGCAGGCCAAGGACTTCATCAACGCGCAGCGCGTGGCCGACTCGGTCGTCCACCGCCGCGCGCCGCGCCTGGGCACGCAGCGCGTGCTGCAGGAACTGCGGCGCAAGGGCCTGGACGAAGACCTGGTGCGCAGCGCCGCCGTGCAGCTGGCCGCCAGCGAGCTGGAGCGCGCCACCGCCGTGTGGCGCCAGCGCTTTGGCAGTGCACCCCCGCCGGGCACGCCCCAGGAGCGTGCGCGCCAGATGCGCTTTCTCGCCGCGCGCGGGTTCTCCGGCGACGTGGTGCGGCGGGTGGTGCGGGCGGGGCCGGGGGAGGATGAGGCTTGACGGTGGTCGCCGCGACCGGCCGGCAGCATTGGCTGGCATCGCTGCGGGGGCGCTGGTTTTTATTGTTGCTTTGATTGTTGAGGTGGCTGGCCGGGTCTCGCCCCGGCGAGCGAGGCACTTTTCTTTGCTTCGCCAAAGAAAAGTACCCAAAAGAAAGGCGACCCTGCTGTACGCGTCCCCTTCGCTGCGCTACGGGGCAACCTGCGATGCTCGATCACGGGGCGCGCCGTGGAACTCGCTACGCGCTGACGCGCTTCGCTCAAACAGCCACGGCAAGTCAGACCACGAAGGCTGGCGTCCTGCGGCGCCAGCCCGCCCCGCGCTCTGCGCTTCTCGGCACGTACAGAAGGGGGTGGGCACGGGCCATCGCTGCGCTCGGCCCCTTCGGGCGCAGGCGCTATGCGCCGCGCAATGTTGGGCCGAGCGCAGCGATGGCCCGTATTCGGCTTTCCCCCTTGAGGCTGCGCCTGGGGCGGGCGGTTTGTGCGGTGGCAGGTGTGCCGCAGGACACACCTGCATCGTCATCTGACTTGCCGTGGCTGTCTGAGCGCAGCGCCGGGGCCGCAGACTTGGGGTCGTCTTTTCTTTGCTTACTTTCTTTTGGCGAAGCAAAAGAAAGTGAGGCGCCCGCCGGGGCGAAACCCGGCCAGCCACATCCAAACCACCCCACCCAAACTACCAATAAACCCGCCCCACCCGCTTCACATTGCACAACAGCTCGTAAGCAATCGTCCCCGCCGCCGCCGCAACGTCGTTGACGCTCACCTGCCGCCCCCACAGCTCGACCTGCGAGCCCGGCCCCGCCTCGGGCAGATCGGTCAGGTCGACGGTCAGCATGTCCATCGCCACCCGACCAATGATGCGGCTGGCGCACCCACCAACAGCCACCGGCGTGCCCGTGTGCGCGGTACGTGGATAGCCGTCGGCATAGCCCATGGCCACCAGGCCGACGCGTGTGGGACGGTCGGCGACGAAGCTGCCGCCGTAGCCCAGGGCCTCGCCCGCGGGGATCCAGCGCTCGGCAAAGACCTCGCTGGTGAGTTGCATGACCGGCTGCAGCACGTCGGACGGCGTGCCGCGCGGGTCGGCGCCGTAGAGCATGATGCCGGGCCGTGCCCAATCCTGGTGCGCACCCTTCCAGCACAGCACGCCGGCTGAGTTGGCCACGCTGCGCGGCCCGGGCAGGCCATGCGTTGCAGCCTCGAAGACGGCCAGCTGCCTTTCCGTTGCCAGGTTGTCGGGCTCGTCGGCCGAGGCCAGGTGGGTCATGAGCGTGGTGCTGGCCACCTGCTCGCAGTCGGCCAGGCGCTGCCAGAACGGCCGGGTCTGATCGGGAGCGATGCCGGCACGGTGCATGCCGGTGTCGATCTTGAGCCAGGCATGCACCGCAGTCCCGCCGCGCAGCGATTCGAGCATGCGCAGCTGCTCCTCCTGGTGCACCACCAGCCACAGGCCGTGCTGGCGAGCAAGCTCCACGTCTCCTATGTCGAAGGCGCCTTCGAGCACCAGGATGGGCTGCTCGCGGATGCCCGCCTCGCGCAGCTCCAGCGCCTCTTGCGCGAAGGCCACGGCAAAGGCGTCGGCCACGCCAGCCAGGGCCCGGGCGCATTGCACCGCCCCGTGGCCGTAGGCGTTGGCCTTGAGCGTGGCTGCCGCCCGGCCGCCGTGCACGGCCTTGGCGTGGGCGTAGTTGGCGCGCAGCGCGGCCAGGTCAAAGGTCGCCTGGGCCGGGCGGCTCATGCGACTTTGCCGGCGGCGTGGCGCACAGGCAGCGCCGGGGCGCTGCGCAGGTAGCGGTCGACCGACAGGCCGTCGGTGGATATCTCTGTCTTGCGGCCTGTGACGATGTCGGCCAGCAGCCGGCCCGAGCCGCAGGCCATGGTCCAGCCCAGCGTGCCGTGGCCGGTGTTCAGGAACAAATTCTTGTGCGGTGTGCGGCCGACGATGGGCGTGCTGTCGGGCGTCATCGGGCGCAGGCCGGTCCAGAATTCGGCGCGCGCCAGGTCGCCGCCGGGGAAGAGCTGGTTGGTGACCATCTCCAGCGTCTTGCGGCGCTGCGGGCGCAGCGTCTTGTCGAAGCCGGCCAGCTCGGCCATGCCGCCGACGCGGATGCGGCTATCAAAGCGCGTCAGCGCAATCTTGTAGGTCTCGTCGAGCACCGTGGAGACGGGCGCGAGCGCCTCGTCCCGGATCGGGATGGTGAGCGAGTAGCCCTTGACCGGGTAGACCGGAATGTCCAGCCCAGTCGACAGCAACAGCTGGCGCGAGTAGCTGCCCATGGCCAGCACGTAGCGGTCGGCCTTGACCACCTCGCGCTCGGGCGTGGCCAGCTGCACGCCGCTGACCGCGCCCTGGCCGTCGAACAGCAGCCAGTCGACGCTGGTGTTGAAGCGGAACTTCACGCCCAGCTCCTGCGCCATGCGCGCCAGCGCGTTGGTGAACTTGTAGCAGTCGCCGGTCTCGTCCTGCGGCAGGCGCAGGCCGCCGGCAATCGGGGCGCTGGCACACGCCAGCGCGGGCTCGGCCTGGCACACGCCTTCTCGGTCGAGCAGTTCGTAGTCGATGCCGCATTCCTTGAGCACGTCGATGTCGCGCTGGGCCTGATCCACTTGGCTTTGCGAGCGAAACAGCTGCAGCGTGCCGGCCTGGCGCCCTTCATATTCGATACCGGTGTCAGCGCGCAACTGGGCTATGCAATGGCTGCTGTAGTTGGACAAGCGCAGCATGCGCTCCTTGTTGACCGCATAGCGCTCGGCCGAGCAGTTGCGCAGCATCTGCACCATCCAGCGCAACTGGAACAGCGTGCCATCGGGACGGATGGCCAGCGGCGCGTGTTTCTCGAACATCCACTTGAGCGCCTTGGTCGGGATGCCGGGCGCGCCCCAGGGCGTCGAGTAGCCGAACGAGACCTGGCCCGCATTGGCAAAGCTGGTGTCGAGCGCCGGGCCGTCCTGGCGGTCGATCACGGTGACTTCGGCGCCCGCGCGGGCGAGGTAGTAGGCGGTGGTCACGCCGATAACGCCAGAACCCAATACGACAACTTTCACGACCTGTCTCCGTTATGAGGTTGATGGTCGTGACTTTAGGGATTTCCACGCGGATCTTTTGCTGAAATCAAGCACTTGCACGGCAATAATTGCTGCACATCTTTGAAAACACGGGTTTTGCCAGCAATGTTTGAACTCGACACGATAGATCGGCGCATTCTGGCGCTGCTGCAGCAGGACGGACGCCTGACCATGACCGAGCTGGGCGAGCGCGTGGGCCTGTCCACCTCGCCATGCTCGCAACGCGTCAAGCGCCTGGAGGCGCAGGGCGTGATCATGGGCTACCACGCGCGCGTCAACCCACAGGCTCTGGGCAAGAAGATGCTGGTGTTCGTCGAGATCACGCTGGCCGAGAAGTCCGAGCAGATCTTCAAGAAGGTGCGCGACGAATTGCAGAACATGCCCGAGGTGCTGGAATGCCATTTGATCTCGGGCAGCTTCGACTACCTGGTCAAGGCGCGGCTGGCGGGCATGTCGGAGTACCGCGCGCTGCTGGGCACCATCCTGCAGCGCATGCCCGTGCCGGCGCAGTCCAACAGCTACGTGGCGATCGAGGAAGTCAAGGAAAGCTTCACGCTGGCCACCGACGCGCGGCGCTGATCACAGGCGTTCGAGCAGCCCCTGCACGATGTGGTCGGCATAGGGGCGCGCCACCTCGCGCACGAAGTGCGAAAAGTCCACGTGCGCGCTGTCGTCGGCGCGGTCGGAGATGGTGCGCACCGCGGCAAACGGCAGGCCGTAGTCGCGGCAGACCTGGGCGACGGCCGCGCCCTCCATCTCGACGGCCAGCACCGCATGGCCCGCGCCGGTGAGCGCGCTGCACAGCGCATCCGACTCGGCCGAGGTGCTGACGAAGCGATCACCGCTGACGACCAGCCCCGCATGCGCCCGCGCCGCATGGCGGTGTGCCACGCCGGGCGCTGCCGCGGGCACGTAGCCGGCGCCCGGCTGCGCCAGATAAGCCTGCGCCGCGTCCTGCAGCGCCGCGCTCAGGCGAGCGTCGCAGGCCATCACCGCGGTGCCATAGCCCGGCAGCTCCCAGCGCGGGAAGATGGGCGAGGCGTCCATGTCGTGCTGTAGATAGCTGCGCGCCACCACCACGTCACCCACCTGCACGCCTGCGCCCAGGCCGCCGGCAACGCCGGTGAAGACCAGCTGGCGCGCGCCAAAGCGCTCGGCCAGCAGCGTGGCCGTCGTCGCCGCGGCCACCTTGCCGATGCCCGACAGCGCCAGCACCACCGCGTGGCCGTGCAGCCGGCCGCGCCAGAACTGGCGGCCGGCATGCGTCGTGCATTCGGGTGCGTGCAGGGCCTGCACCAGGCTGCCCTGCTCTTCGGGCAAGGCGCTCAAGATGGCAATCGTCATGGCTTCGGATAGGTGTGCGCCGGCGCGGCAGGCGAGAAAAAGCCGGGATTATCCCGGCTGCTGATGAACGCTTGCGCAGCGCCGCTTATTTGCGGTCGCGCAGTTCGCGCCGCAGTATCTTGCCCACCGGCGTCTTGGGCAGGTCGGTGCGGAACTCGATGACCTTGGGCCGCTTGTAGCCGGTAAGGTTGTCGTGGCAAAAAGCCTTGACCTGCTCCTCGGTCAGATTCGGATCCTTCTTGACGATGACGAGCTTGACCGCCTCGCCGGTTTTCTCGTCCGGAATGCCGACGACCGCGCATTCAAGCACGCCGGGCATCAGCGCGATCACGTCCTCGACCTCGTTGGGATAGACGTTGAAGCCGCTGACCAGCACCATGTCCTTCTTGCGGTCGACCACCTTGAAGTAGCCGCGCGCATCCACCACGCCGATGTCGCCAGTACGAAAGTAACCGTCGGCCGTCATGACCTTGGCAGTCTCGTCCGGGCGCTGCCAGTAGCCGGCCATGACCTGCGGGCCCTTGATCGCGATCTCGCCGGGCTGGCCGCTGGCCGAGATGTCGTTGCCCTCCTCGTCGACGATGCGCATCCAGGTGCTGGGCAGCGGCACGCCGATGGTGCCCGAAAACTCGGTCGCTGTGACCGGGTTGCAGCTGACCGAGGGGCTGGTCTCCGACAGGCCGTAGCCCTCGCAGATCGGGCAGCCGGTCTTGTCCAGCCACAGCTTGGCAACGGCCGCCTGCACCGCCATGCCGCCGCCGACCGATACCTTCAGGTGGCTCCAGTCCACGGTGTTGAAGTCGGGATGATTGGCCAGACCGTTGAACAGCGTGTTGACCGCCGGGAAGCTGTGAAAGCGGTGCTTGGCCAGCTCCTTGAGCGTGGCCGCCAGGTCGCGCGGATTGGGAATCAGAATGGTTTTGCCGCCGGTGCGCATCGACAACATCATGTTCACCGTGAACGCGAAGATGTGGTACAGCGGCAGCGCACATACGGCCGTGGGCTGCTCGCCGGCCGGCAGCTTCTGCATGGCCGGCTCGTTCCAGGCCTCGGACTGCAGCACGTTGGCAATGATGTTGCGATGCAGCAGCACCGCACCCTTGGAGACGCCGGTCGTGCCGCCGGTGTATTGCAGCAACGCAACGTCGTCGGGCTGCAGCGTCGGCGCGGTGAAGCTGGCCCCGGCGCCCTTGGCCAGCGCGTCGTTGAAATGCACCGCCTGCGGCAGCGAGAACGGCGGCACCAGCTTCTTGACGTGGCGCACGACGTAATTGACCAGCGTGCCCTTGAGCGTGCCCAACAGGTCGCCCATGGCGCACAGCACCACGTGCTGAACCTGCGTATTGGCAATGCAGGCCTGCAGTGTCGCGGCAAAGTTCTCGATGATGACGATGGCCTTGGCGCCCGAGTCCTTGAGCTGGTGCTCCAGCTCGCGCGGCGTGTACAGCGGGTTGACGTTGACGACGACGAAGCCCGCGCGCAGCACCGCAGCCACGGCCACCGGGTATTGCGGCACGTTGGGCATCATCAGCGCCACGCGGTCGCCGCGCGCGAGGCCCAGGCTTTGCAGGTAGGCGGCGAACTGCCGGCTGAGCGCATCGGTCTGGCCGTAGCTGACGTCCTTGCCCATGAAGCTGTACGCCGTGCGGTCTGCGTACTCGGTGAAGGCCTGCTCCATCAGCTGCACCAGCGATTGGTATTGCGTCGGGTCGATGTCGGCAGGCACGCCCTGGGGGTAGGCGGCGAGCCAGGGGCGATCGGTCATTGCTGCCTCCTGTCGTATGGATCGAACGAACGACGACCGTGCCGAAAATTTTGGCACGGTCGTGCTTTTTTACGTAACAGATTATGCCCTGTTACGTGTCACGCCTTCAATGCGACCAGAACCTCGTCGAGCATCTTCTTGGCGTCGCCGAACAGCATGCGGTTGTTCTCCTTGTAGAACAACGGGTTGTCCACGCCGGCGTAGCCCGAGGCCATCGAGCGCTTCATCACGATGGAGTGGCGCGCCTTCCACACTTCGAGCACCGGCATGCCGGCAATCGGGCTTTCCGGGTCTTCCAGCGCGCTGGGGTTGACGATGTCGTTGGCGCCAATGACCATGGCCACGTCGGCGTCGGGGAACTCCTCGTTGATCTCGTCCATCTCCATCACGATGTCGTAGGGCACCTTGGCCTCGGCCAGCAGCACGTTCATGTGGCCCGGCATGCGCCCGGCCACCGGGTGGATCGCGAAGTGCACCTCGACGCCCTTGTCGCGCAGCGTCTGGGTGATCTCGTAGACCGTGTGCTGCGCCTGCGCCACGGCCATGCCGTAGCCGGGCACGATGATGACGCGCTTGGCCTCGCGCAGCAGCTCGGCGGTCTCTGCCGCGCTCACCGGCACCACCTCGCCCTGGGGCTCGGCGGCGTCGCCCTTCTTGGCCGCTGCACCGCCACCCGAGCCAAAGCCGCCGGCGATCACGCTGATGAAGTTGCGATTCATCGCGTTGCACATGATGTAGGACAAGATGGCGCCGCTGGAGCCCACCAGCGCGCCGGTGACGATCAGCAGGTCGTTGCTGAGCATGAAGCCCGTGGCCGCCGCCGCCCAGCCCGAGTAGCTGTTGAGCATGGAGATCACCACCGGCATGTCTGCGCCGCCGATGGCCATGATCATGTGGATGCCCAGCAGCACGGCGATCACCGTCATGATGAGCAGCGGCGTCATGCCGGCCTGCACGTCGGGCGCAGCAAGGAACTGCCGGCCAAACCAGACCATCGCCAGCAACGCCACCAGGTTGATCCAGTGGCGCGCGGGCAGCAGCACGGGCTTGCCGCCGATCTTGCCCGAGAGCTTGCCAAACGCGATGACCGAGCCCGAGAAGGTGTATGCGCCGATCAGGATGCCGAGGTAGATCTCCACCTCGTGAATGGTCTTCTCTGCCCCCTCGAACTGGAGCGAGGTGTCGACATAGCTGGCAAAGCCCACGATACAGGCCGCCAGGCCGACCAGGCTGTGCATCAGCGCGATCAGCTCGGGCATTTGCGTCATCTTGACGATGCGCGCGGCCCACAGGCCGATGCCGCCGCCGATCACCAGCGCACCGATGATCCAGGCGTAGCCCTCGGCGCCGACGCGCGGGCCGAACACGGTGGCCAGCACGGCAATCGCCATGCCGATCATGCCCAGCAGGTTGCCGCGGCGCGCGGTTTCGGGGTTGGAGAGCCCTCCCAGGCTCAGGATGAAGAGGATGGCCGCTCCCAGGTAGGCCACCGACACAAGACTTGGGGACATGGTTGTTCTTGCCTCTCGTGCTTATTTGCGGAACATCGCCAGCATGCGGCGCGTGACGGCAAAGCCGCCGAACATGTTGATGCCGGTGAGCACCAGGGCGGCAAAGGCCAGCCACAGAATCAGCCCGTCGGGGCGCCCGCTGGCACCCGTATCGGGCGGCGCGATCTGCACCAGCGCGCCGATGGCGATGATGCTGGAGATGGCGTTGGTGACGCTCATCAGCGGCGTGTGCAGCGACGGCGTGACGTTCCACACCACCATGTAGCCGATGAAGCAGGCCAGCACGAACACCGTGAAGTGCCCCAGGAAGGCCTCGGGCGCGTAGACGCCAATGGCCCAGAACAGCACTGCGAGCACCGCAAAGACGATGGTCAGCGCCTTGGCCGACATCGGCTCGCCTGGCCCGTGGGCGGACTTCTTCTCGGCCACCGGCGCGGCGGCCGCCTTGGGCGCGGGTGCGGGCGGCGCCTTGAGCGGCGGCGCTGGCCAGGTGATGACGCCGTCCCGGGTGACGGTCAGCCCGCGGATCGCGTCGTCCTCCATGTTGACCACGGCTATGCCGTCCTTGGCCTTGCACAGCTCTTCCGTCAGGCGCAGCAGGTTGTTGGCGTACAGCGTGGACGACTGCTTGGCCAGGCGCGACGGCAGGTCGGTGTAGCCGATGATGGTCACGCCGTGGCGCACCACGGCCTCGCCCGGCACCGTGAGCTCGCAGTTGCCACCCTGCTCGGCGGCCATGTCGACGATGACGCTGCCCGGCTTCATGCTCTGCACCATCTCGGCGGTGATGAGCTTGGGTGCGGGCTTGCCCGGGATCAGCGCCGTCGTGATGATGATGTCCGCATCCTTGGCCTGGCTTGCGTACATCTGACGCTGCGCGGCCTGGAAGCCCTCACTCATGACCTTGGCGTAGCCGCCGCCGCCCGAGCCGTCCTCCTCGTAGTCGACCTTGACGAACTCGCCGCCCAGCGACTTGACCTGGTCGGCCACCTCGGCGCGCGTGTCGTTGGCGCGCACGATGGCGCCCAGGTTGGCCGCCGTGCCGATGGCGGCCAGCCCCGCGACGCCCGCGCCGGCGATGAACACCTTGGCTGGCGGCACCTTGCCCGCGGCGGTGATCTGGCCATTGAAGTAGCGCCCGAACGCGTTGGCCGCCTCGATCACCGCGCGGTAGCCCGACACGCCGGCGGTGGAGGTGAGGGCGTCCATCTTCTGCGCGCGGCTCAGCGTGCGCGGCAGGCAGTCGATGGCCAGCACGGTAGCGCGCTTGGCGGTCAGCTGCGCCATCAGCTCGGGGTTTTGCGCCGGCCAGACGAAGCCGATCAGCGTGCCACCCTCGCGCATCAGCGCGACCTCGTCACTGCTGGGCGGGCGCACCTTGAGCACGATGTCGCTGGCGGTCCACAGCGCGGCCGCGTCGGGAAGCACCTCGGCGCCTGCGGCGCGGTAGGCGTCGTCGCTGAAGTTGGCGCCGTCACCGGCGCCCGCCTCGACGGCCACGGAAAAGCCGAGCTTGATGAGTTTTTCCACTACGTCGGGCACGGTGGCGACGCGCTTTTCTCCCGGGAATATCTCCCGGGGCACGCCGATGCGCTGCCCCACTGGCACGGGGTTGGTCTGCATGGATCGCTCCTTTGAGTTTTGAATTCTTTCCCCCGGCCTGCCCGGCCCGGGTGCCCAAGGACTGAACCCATGCTCCTGCCCCTGTTTCGGCAATCTGACCAAGAGCTTACATGAAGAAGCCGCTTTGCCCTTTCGCCTGAACGAGGGTTGACAGCCGCCAAAACAAAAAAAACAACGCTGCGTCACAGCGGCGAAGCGCGCCGCCCGGCCGGCGCATCCAACGTGGGGCACAGCTCAAAAAAACGGCAGCCCGCAGGCTGCCGTCGATGCGCATGCCAACTGGACGTCAGAGGCCGAGAATAAATTGGCCGTGCCCGAGAGGCGCGCCAAAACGCACCCAACCGAGGCTGAGTGCTGCGGCTCCAGCACGAAGAAGGTCAGCCTCTGGCTGGCCTGCGCCCTGCAAGGGCAAAACGCAGCCATAGCGCGGGCTATGGCGAGTATTCGCAACGATGAGTGGGGGCGTTTTGGTGTGCAAAGCGGGCATGGGGAATTTCGTCTCGGCCTCTCAGTTCACGACCTGCTTGAGCGCACCGGCCGCGTACTGGCGCGCCATCTCGTCGAGCGTGTGGCCCTTGATCTTGGCGCCCTGGCCCTCGCAGCCGAACTCCAGGTAGCGCGCCTTGCAGATCGCCTTGGCAGCTTCGCGCGCGGGCTTCATCCATTCGCGCATGTCGAACTTGTCGGGGTTCTCGGCGTGGAACTTGCGCACCGCGCCGGTCATGGCCATGCGAATGTCGGTGTCGATGTTGATCTTGCGCACGCCGTGCTTGATCGCTTCCTGGATCTCCTTGACCGGCACGCCGTAGGTCTGCTTCATCTTGCCACCGTACTGGTTGATGATGGCCAGCAGGTCCTGCGGCACGCTGGAGCTGCCGTGCATCACCAGGTGGGTGTTGGGCAGGCGGGCGTGGATTTCCTTGACGCGCTGGATCGACAGCACGTCGCCGGTGGGCGGGCGGGTGAACTTGTAGGCGCCATGGCTGGTGCCGATGGCAATCGCCAGCGCGTCGAGCTGCGTCGCCTGCACGAACTGCGCCGCCTCCTCGGGGTCGGTCAGCATCTGCGCGTGGCTGAGCTTGCCGACGGCACCGATGCCGTCTTCCTCGCCTGCCTCGCCCGTCTCCAGGCTGCCCAGGCAGCCTAGCTCGCCCTCGACGGTGACGCCGACCTTGTGCGCCATCGCCACCACCTGGCGCGTGACGTCCACGTTGTAGTCGAAATCGGACGGAGTCTTCCCGTCCTCGCGAAGCGAGCCGTCCATCATCACCGAGCCAAAGCCCAGCGCGATCGCGCCCTCGCACACCTTGGGGCTGGTGCCGTGGTCCTGGTGCATGACCAGCGGAATGTGCGGGTAGGCCTCGCAGGCGGCGGTGATCAGGTATTTGATGAAGCTCTCACCCGCGTATTTGCGCGCGCCGGCGCTCGCCTGCAGGATGACGGGGGCGCCCACCTCGTCGGCGGCGGCCATCACGGCCTGCACCTGCTCCAGGTTGTTGACGTTGAAGGCGGGGATGCCATAGCCGTTGTCGGCGGCGTGGTCGAGCAATTCGCGCATCGAGACGAGAGGCATGATCCAGAGTCCTGTCAGAAGGGTTGCAGAAGAACGGTCGCGCCGCAGACGCTGTAACCGCTTGGTAACCCGCTGATTCTACCCAGCCGCCACGACGTCGCCCACGCCATCACGGCGCCGGGTCGGGGGCATATCGGGCCGAAACCAGCACCGTGAGGGTTGCCCGCCTCGCCATTTCGCGGGCGCGCCGGCCGGCCCAGCGCCAGGAGGCTGTCGGACTTGGAGCGTCGAAAGCAAGAATCGGCCCCAGCGAGCACAGTTTTTGCCGGATTTGCAGCCCAATAGCCGAGCTATTGGGCAAAAAGACGGTAAAAAATGAGCCGCTGCGGTCGATTTGCAGCCGACGATTTCCAAGTCCGACAGGCTCCTAGGCCACGCGGCAGATCTTGAGCATGTTGGTGCCGCCGGGCTGGCCCATGGGCTCGCCGCAGGTGATGGCGTACAGGTCGCCCGAATGCACGATGCCCAGCTCCAGCAGGTGGCGCTCGGCCTGCGCCAGCGCGGTGTCGCGGTCGGCGCTGGTGTCCATCAGCAGGGGCCGCACGTTGCGGTACAGCGCCATCCGGCGCTGCGTGCTCACGCGCGGCGTGAGCGCGTAGATGGGAATGTGGATGCGGTAGCGGCTCATCCACAGCGCGGTCGAGCCGCTGTCGGTCATCGCGACGATGGCCTTGGCGCCCAGATGATGGGCGGTGAACAGTGCGCCCATGGCGATCGACTGGTCGATGCTGCCCAGCGTCTGGCCGCTCAGGTCGGTGTCGCGCTCGGGGTCTTCGGCGGCCTCGGCGGCGGCGCAGATCTTGGCCATCTCCTCGACCGTCTCCAGCGGGTATTTGCCGGCGGCAGTCTCGGCGCTGAGCATCACCGCGTCGGTGCCGTCGAGCACCGCGTTGGCCACGTCGCTGACCTCGGCGCGCGTGGGCACCGGGTTGGTGATCATGCTCTCCATCATCTGCGTGGCGGTGATGACCACCTTGTCCATCTCGCGCGCCTTGCGGATCATCTTTTTCTGCAGCGCCGGCACCGCCGCGTTGCCCACCTCGACGGCCAGATCGCCGCGCGCGACCATGATGCCGTCGCAGGCACGCAAAATTTCCTCCAGGTGCGGCACCGCTTCGGCGCGCTCCATCTTGGCGATCAGCCCCGGCTTGTGGCGCCACTGCGCACCGGCCACGTTGCACAGCTGGCGCGCCATCTCCATGTCGGTGGCGTTCTTGGGGAAGCTCACCGCCACGTAGTCGGCCTGAAAGCCCATGGCGGTCTTGATGTCCTCCATGTCCTTGGCGGTAAGCGCCGGCGCCGTCAACCCCCCGCCCTGCTTGTTGATGCCCTTGTTGTTGGACAGCTCGCCGCCCACGCGCACCGTGGTGTGCACCGCCTCGCCGCGCACCGCCTGCACCTGCAGCACGATCAGGCCGTCGTTGAGCAGCAGCATGTCGCCCGCCTTCACGTCGTGGGGCAGCTCCTTGTAATCGAGGCCGACGCCATCCTCGTCCCCCTCGGCCTCGCGCGAGGCGTCGAGCACGAAGCCCTGGCCCGCGCGCAGCATGACGCGCCCCTGAGCAAAGCGGCCGACACGGATCTTGGGACCCTGCAGGTCGGCCATGATGGCCACCTCGCGCCCCACGCGCTGCGCTGCCTCGCGCACCAGTTGGGCACGCTGCACGTGGTCGGCGGCGCTGCCGTGGCTGAAGTTCAGGCGCACGACATTCACCCCGGTGGCGATCATGCGTTCGAGCAGCGCAGGGTCGCTGGACGCGGGCCCCAGCGTGGCAACGATCTTGGTGGCTCGGCGAATCTGCAGCGGCATGGCAAGGCGTCCATCAATGAAAAAGCCATTGTGCACATGTTCGGCCACGGCCAGGCCACGCGTCAGTACATCAGCGCATCAACGCCTCGATCGCGTCGGGGTCGACCGGGACATCGCGCGTGATCAGCTCGCAGCCACCGTCGGTGACGACGGCGTCGTCCTCGATGCGGATGCCGATGTTCCAGAAGCGCTCGGGCACGCCCTCGGCCGGGCGCACGTACAGGCCGGGCTCGATGGTCAGCACCATGCCCGGGCGCAGGATGCGGCTGGGGCGGTCGGTCACGGTCTCGCCCGACAGCGGATCGCGCCGCTCGCTGGTGCGGCCCTGCTCCGTGGGCTCGACATAGCTGCCGCAGTCGTGCACGTCCATGCCCAGCCAGTGGCTGGTGCGGTGCATGTAGAACGCAAAATAGGCGCGCTGCGCGATCACGTCCTGCGCGCTGCCCACCTTGTTGGCGTCCAGCAGGCCCAGATCCAGCAGCCCCTGCGCCAGCACGGCGACGGTTGCGTCGTGCGGGTCGTTGAAGCGCGCGCCGGCGCGCGTTGCGTCGACCGCCGCCTGCTGGCTGGCCAGCACCAGTTCGTACAACGCGCGCTGCGGCCCGGTGAAGCGCCCATCGGCCGGAAAGGTGCGCGTGATGTCGGCGGCGTAGCCGTCGAGCTCGCAGCCGGCGTCGATCAGCACCAGCTCGCCCGCTCGCACCGGCGTGTCGCCGGCGCGGTAGTGCAGCACGCAGGCGTTGGCGCCGGCGGCGACGATGGACTCATACGCCGGGTATTGCGCGCCGCCCGAGCGGAACGCGTGCAGCAGCTCGGCGTCCAGGTGGTACTCGCGCACATCGCCGCCGGCGCGCAGCATGCGGGCACTCGTCTGCATCGCGCGCACATGGCCGCCGGCGCTGATCTGCGCGGCACGGCGCATCGTGGCCAGCTCGCTGGTGTCCTTGAACAAGCGCATCTCGTCGAGCAGCACGCACAGGTCGCGCTGCTGGTCGGGGCACAGCACGCCGGCGCGCACGCGCGCACGCACCGGCGCCAGCCAGTTTTCGACGCGCTGGGCCAGCCCCTCATGCGTGGCGAACGGCCACCAGACACAGCGACGGTTCTCCAACAAGCGCGCCAGGCGTTCGGACAGTTGCCCAATGGGATAGGCCTCGTCGACCTGCAGCGCGGCGACGGCCGCCTCCGGCCCCAGGCGGTAGCCATCCCAGATCTCGCGCTCCAAGTCCTTGGGCTGGCACAGCAGCGTGGCGTGCCCCTCGGCGGTCAGCACCAGGCAGGCATTGGGCTCGGTAAAGCCGGTGAGGTAGTAGAAATAGCTGTCGTGTCGGTACAGATAGTCGTTGTCGCGGTTGCGCGGGTACTGCGGCGCGGTCGGAACGATGGCAATGCCGCCCTCGCCCAATTGGGCGGCCAGGCGGGCGCGGCGTTGTGCGTGGATCGAGGTCATGCTCTATCGTACTGCGGCGCCACTGCATGCGCCCGACAGCCCGTTGTGGGCGGGCGCACGCTCAAGAGCGCTTGTTCTTGCGCTCCAGAAACGCGTTCATGTGGTGCTGCGGCTCGCCCGTCCTGAAGGCCTCGCCAAACTCGCCAATGCTGTCGTCGATGGCTGCGTCCACGTTCATGCGCTCCCAGCGCCGCAGCAGACGCTTTTGCTGGCGCAGCACCACGGGGCCGATCTCGGCCAGGCCGGCAGCGATCTCCAGGATGCGCGCGTCCAGCCTGTCCCTGGGCACGCATTCGTTGATCAGGCCCCATTGCTGTGCCTGGGTGGCGGGGATGTTCTCGCCCGTGAGCAGCAGCCAGGCAGCGCGCGCCGAGCCGATCTGCGCCGGCATCATCGCTGCGTGGATGACGGAGGGGATGCCCACCTTGACCTCGGGCATGCCGACCACGGCGTCATCGGCCGCAATGCGCAGGTCGCCGGCCATGGCCAGCTCCAGGCCGCCGCCCAGCGTATGCCCTTCGAGCCGCATGATGACCGGCACGGGGAAATGCCGCACGGCATTGCACAGGTCGCGCAGCGCGCTGATGAAGACACGCCCGGTGTCCGCCGTCAGCGTGGCCAGCTCCTTGATGTCGGCGCCGGCGATGAAGGCACGCGAACCCGAGCCGCGCAGCACCAGGCAATGCAACCCGGCGTTTTCGGCCAGTTGGCCGAGCTGTGCCGTCAGCGCCTTGATCACCGGCGTGCTCAACACGTTGAGCGGCCCGG
The DNA here is from genome assembly GCF_039538025.1 of Comamonas faecalis. Lineage (NCBI taxonomy): Bacteria > Pseudomonadati > Pseudomonadota > Betaproteobacteria > Burkholderiales > Comamonadaceae > Comamonas > Comamonas faecalis. Next base: position 146,354 of record NZ_BAABBP010000003.1, on the reverse strand, counting down.
CGTCGGTGATCGTCAGGACGGCGGTGGTGGGCGTGGGGTAGGAAATTTCAGAGTACATGGTTCGGCCTCCAGTCGTATTTTTCGAAAACTATGTCTTTGGTCACGCGCACCCAGACTGCGCCGCAGGCCCGAGTACCGGCGGCGGGGCGATAAGCGCGTCCTGGCCCACGGGCAGCATGGGGTTGCGCACCAGCCTGATCCTGCCCAGCTGCGGGTGCTCCACGCTCTGCAGCATCTGGCGGTGCCGCACCTGGGGGTGTTCGAACACCTGCTCCAGGTCGTTGATGTTTCCCCAGGAGATGCCATGGGCGTCCAGCGCCTGGCCCAGCTCTGCCACCTGCCATTGCGCCAGCTTCTCGCGCAGCAGCGGGCGCAGCTGCCTGATGTGCGTGAGGCGGCCGGCATTGGTCGCAAACTCGGGCCGGTCGTGCCAGTCGGTGCCCATCAGTTGGCAGAACGCCGCGAACTGCTGGTCATTGCCTATGGCCAGGATCATGTAGCCGTCGGCGCAGGCAAACACCTCGTACGGCGCCAGGTTGGGGTGCGTATTGCCGCTGCGCGCCGGGCTTTCGCCGGACACCAGGTAGTTGCTCGCCTGATTCGCATTCATGGCCACGGCCACGTCCAGCAGGGCGATGTCCAGGTGCTGGCCGCGGCCCGTGCGGCCGCGCTGCACCAGGGCAGCCAGCACGGCACTGGTGGCGTACATGCCGGTCATCAGATCCACCACGGCCACGCCGGCGCGCAGCGGGCCGGCGCCGGGCTCGCCATCCTCCACGCCGGTGTAGCTCATCAGGCCGCCCATGCCCTGGAAGATGTAGTCGTAACCTGGCCTGCTGGCATAGGGGCCGCTCTGGCCGAAGCCGGTGACCGACAGGTAGATCAGGCCCGGGTTGAGCGCCACCAGCGACGCATGGTCCAGGCCGTATTTGGCCAGCGTGCCGACCTTGTAGTTCTCCACCAGCACGTCGGCGTCGCGAATCTGGCGCAGCAGCCAGTCGCGGTCGGCGGCGTCGGCGAAGTCCGCCGTCACCGAGCGCTTGCCACGGTTGCAGGACAGGAAATAGGCCGCCACCTTCTCGCCCGATGCTGTGGTGACGAAGGGCGGCCCCCAGCCGCGCGTGTCGTCGCCCTGGCCGGGCCGCTCCACCTTGAGCACATGGGCGCCCAGGTCGGCCAGGTTCTGGGTGCACCAGGGACCGGCCAGGATGCGCGACAAGTCCACCACCCGCACGCCTTGCAGTGCGTTCGCAAGCATCACGTCTCTCCTACAACTCGGACGACAGAATCGCCGTGGCCTCGCTGGACAGCACGCCGCCGTTGCCATGCACCAGCGCGGTCTGCGCACCGGCCACCTGCCGGGCCATGCCTTCGCCGCGCAGCTGCGTCACGGCCTCGATGATCAGGAAGATGCTGTACATGCCCGGATGCACGCAGGACAGGCCGCCGCCGTTGGTGTTCATCGGGAAGGCGCCGCCCGGCGCGATGCGCCCGCCCTCGATGAAGGCGCCGCCCTCGCCTTTTTTGCAGAAACCCAGGTCTTCCAGGAACAGGATGGGATTGATGGTGAAGGCGTCGTACAGCTCCACCACGTCGATGTCGGCCGGAGCCAGTCCCGCCTGCGCGAAGGCCTTGCGCCCGGATTCCACAGCCGGGGTCACCGTCAGGTCTTCCATGCACGAGATCTGGCGGTGCCAGTGCGCAAAGCCGCTGCCCAGCACATAGATGGGCCTGTCATGCAACCCCTGGGCGCGCTTGGCCGAGCTGACCACGATGGCGCCCGCGCCGTCCGTGACCAGGCAGCAGTCGAGCGTGGTGAACGGATCCGAGATCATCCTGGCGTTGAGCACGTCGTCCACGCCGAGCGGTTTTCTGGAGAACGCGTCAGGGTTGAGCTGCGCCCACTTGCGCGCTGCCACCGCCACCTCGGCCAGCTGCTGGCGCGTCGTCCCGTACTCGTACATGTGGCGCGCCGCGGCCAGTGCGTAGCTCGACACCGGGTTGAAGGCCTTGTACGGATGTTCGTAGGGCTGCGGGTCAAGCTCGGCACGCATCTGGTTGATGCGCGAGCTGCTGGGCGCGCTGCGAGGCGTGGCGCCGTAGCAGATCAGCACGTTCTCGCATTCGCCCGCGTCTATGGCCATCTGCGCGATCTTCAGGTCGGCGATGAAGGCCGAGCCGCCGAACATGGTGCTGTCGGAAAAGCGCGGCCTGATTCCCAGGTATTCCGCCATGCGCATCACCCACCAGGGCGAGGTCAGGCTGGAAGTGATGATGCCGTCGATGTCGGACTTGGCGAGGCCGCTGCGCTCGATCGCCAGGCAGGAGGCCCGGGCGATGATTTCCTGCTCGGTGGCGCCGCCGGCATGGCCCATGCCGGCCAGGCCCGTGCCCAGGATGGCGACGGAGCCGCGTGAGGTGTTCGTAGTCATGCCTGCTCCTCGCTGGCGGTGAACACCAGCAGCGGCCCTTCGTCCGCGGCGTCGATGCGGGCGCGCACGGCCAGGCCTATGCGCACCTGCTCCACCGGCATGTCCACGACGCGGCTCATCAGGCGCGGGCCCTCGTCCAGGTCCACCAACACCACGGTGTAGTCGCCCTCGGCACGGCGCACGATGGTCACCGAATACACCGTGCCATGGCCCGAGGGCGCGACCCATTGCAGTTCCTGCGAACCGCAATAGGGGCAGCACAGGCGCGGATAGAAATGGAACCTGGCGCAAGACAGGCAGCACGGTATCTCGAAGCGCCCCTCGGCCAGCGCACCGAAATAGCGCTGGTCGCAGGCATGGGCCGTCGCCGCTTGCGGCGCACCGATATCAGGCATGGCTTTACTCCTCCGTCTGCACGCCCGTTTCAGCCACGACGCGCTGCCACTTCGCCACCTCGCCCGCGACGAAGCCGCGCGTCTGCGCCAGATCCATCACGCCCAGCGGCTCGCTGTATTGCTGGCGCAGGCGCTCGGTCATTTCGGGCGAATTCATGATCTTGTTGACCTCGCTGTTGAGCAGGGTCTGCACTGGTGCCGGGGTACCGGCAGGGGCGTAGAGGCCCAGCCAGGTGTAGACGTCGAAGTCCTTGAACTGCGGCCCCGCCTCGCGCAGCGTGGGCAGCTCTGGGAAGAGCTTGCTGCGCTCGGCGGCCATGTTGGCGATGGGGCGCAGCCGACCCGATGCGATGAAGGCCGAGACGCTCATCGAGTCCTGCACCGCCATGGGTATCTGCCCTGCCACGGCATCGTTGGTTGCTGGCGCGGCGCCCTTGTACGGCACATGGGTGAATTCATAGCCCGTGACCTTGCGCAGCCACTCTCCGCCCAGATGGGTGGAGCCCGCGGCACCCGCCGTGCCGAAGGGAATGTTGGACTGCGCCCTGGCCCAGGCCAAAAAATCCTGGGTGTTCCTGGCCGGCACGCTGGGGTTGACCACGATCAGGTTGGGCGCCCGGGCGAGCACGGCCACGGGCTCCAGGCTTTTGAGCGGGTCGTAGCCCACCTTCTTCATCGCCGGCGCAATCACATAGCCGGTCGCCCCCACCAGCAGGGTGTAGCCGTCATGCGCCTGGCGGGCCACGTATTCGGTGCCCACCTGGCCGGCACCGCCCGGACGGTTCTCCACGACGAAGGGCTGCTTGAGCTTTTCCTGAAGCTCCTTGGCCAAGGTGCGCGTGACGATATCCGTCATGCCGCCCGGTGGGAAAGCCACGACGACCGTGACCGGCTTGGCCGGATAGGCGTCGCCTTGCGCGTATGCCGGCATGAGCGAAGCCGACAAGGCCAAGCCGCCGATCGTGGCGGCGCAAGCCAGCGAGCGAGCCCGGCGCAGCAATGTGAAGTCCATGCGATGTCTCCTTGTGTCTCGGGGTGCATGACAGACACCCTCGAACGCCTGAAATGACGTTGATTCAGTGTAGGAATCGCACGCCATTCGTTCCATCGCAAAGATTCGAACGCCGCTTTGGAGAATTTCGAACGGCCGTTCAACCGCTGGAGCGCGTCATCGCCACCTGCGGGTCTTCGAGCAGGAAGTTCACGAACTCGGTGATGAAGTCCGGGAACCGGGCGTCCTGCCTTATGACCAGGCTCAGCTCGCGCAGGGCCCAGGGTTCGTCGAGTTGCAGCACCGCGACCTGCTCCGGCTGCAGCCGGCCGCCCAGCACGCTGCTGGGCACGAGCGCAATGCCCACGCCCGCGGCAACCAGCGACAGCACGGCGTCGAAGCCGTGGGCATGCAGGCGCGCGCGCACGGCCTTGCCAAGGCGTTGCGCGCTGTCGCGCAGGAACAGGTAGTTGCTGCTGCTGCGTGCCATGCAGACGAAATCGAAATCCAGCGCCGCGCCCAGGCGCAGGCTGGGCTGCGCGGCCAGCACGTGCTCGCGCGGCGTGACGATGACCAGGCGATCCACGGCATACGGATGGGTGATCAGACCCTGCACGCCCGACGGACCGGCGAAGATGCCGACATCGGCCTCGCGCGCCAGCACCGCGGCCGGTATGGCTTCGCTCTGGCGCTCCTCGATCTCGGCGTCGATACCCGGATGGGCGACCAGGAAGCGCCCCAGGGTCGGCGTGACGAAGCCGTTGAGCGCGCTGCTGTTGGCGATGAGCCGCACATGGCCCTTGACGCCCGAGATGAAGCGGCTGACGTCACCCTGCATGCGCGTTATGCCCTCGAACAACTCACGCACATGCTGCAGCACTGCATCGCCTGCGGGAGTGAGATCCATGCCCCGGGGCGTGCGCTCGAACAGCGCCGTACCCAGCGTCTGCTCCAGGTTCTTGAGCCGGTAGCTCGCCGCGGACGGCGTGATGAACACGGCCGCGGCGCCCGCCGTCAGGCTGCGCGCCTGGGCAATCTCAAGAAACAGGCGCAAGTCCGAGAGTTCGTAGCGCATGGCTTTCCTTCACGCAAAATCGCCATTCTGGTCACAACGAACCGAACCCGGAAAAACCCACGCGCAACCGCCATCGCAGCGGGGCGCGCCTCATCCCACCTGCACCATGCTCCTGATCCAGCCCCCCGCCCTGCTGCTGGCCGCCGGCCGCGGCGAGCGCATGCGCCCACTGACCGACCACTGCCCCAAGCCGCTGCTGGCCGTGCAGGGGCGGCCGCTGCTGCACTGGCATTTGCAGGCGCTGGCCGGCGCCGGCGTGCCGCGCGCAGTCATCAACACCGCGTGGCTGGGCGAGCAGATCGATGCGCACTTCGGCGCCGCGTTCACTGCTGCGGATGGCGTGCAATTGCCGATTGCCTATTCGCACGAAGGGCGGGATTTTGGCCGGGCGCTTGAGACCGCCGGCGGCATTGCACGCGCGCTGCCATTGCTCGGCGACTGCTTCTGGCTGGCCGCGGGAGACGTGTGGGCGCCCGACTTTGCCTTCGATGCGCACGAGGCGGCGCGCTTTGCCGCCAGCGACGCGCTGGCCCACCTGTGGCTGGTGCCCAACCCGCCGCACCATCCGCAGGGCGACTTTGGCCTGGCCGAAGACGGCCGCGTACTCAACCTGGGCGCTGGCAGCGCCGCGCCGCGCTACACCTACAGCACGATTGCGCTGCTCAAGCGCGCGCTGTTCGCGCCGCCCTGGTGCGCCATTGCGCCCGGCAACCCCGAGGGCATGTCCGCGCCGCTGGCGCCGCTGCTGCGGCGGGCCATGGACGCGGGGCGCGTCAGCGGCGCGCTGTACCGCGGGCGCTGGGTCGACGTGGGCACGCCCGAGCGGCTGGCGCAGCTCAATGCCGGCGCGGCCTATTCCTCCTCGACCGCGTAGCGCGTGATCACCGGTGGCTCGTCGCCGGTGTGGAACGCGAACTTGCGGTCGCGCAGCGCCACGTCGAACGCGGTGACGCGATCGAAGCGGCGCAGGTACTCGGTCCAGGACTCGTCGACCACGCGCTCGACGTAGCGGCTGGGATCGGCCAGATCATGCTGCAGCGCCCAGTCCAGTGCCCCCTGGCGCATGCGCGCGCTGCGGCTTTCCTGCATCAGCGCGCGAAAGGCCTGGGTGCGCGCCGGGTCGATGCGGTATTCGATGCAGGTCACCAGGCGCAGACCCTTGGCCGGCGGCGTGTCGGTCTGCGGGCGCTTGAAGGCGGTCTGCGCCGGGCTCAGGTCTTCGTCGCCCTGGGGGTCGGGCACCACGCGCTGCACCAGCGTCATCATCACGACGGCCGACAGGCCCGCCAGCGCCAGGCTCAGGTTCACGCTGGTCATGCCGGCCACCTGGCCCCACAGTGCGGCACCGATCGCAGTCGCACCCATGATGGCCATTTGCGTGATGGCCATGCCGCGCGCGCGCACCCAGTTGGGCAGCGCCAGCTGGGCCGAGATGACCAGCGAGTTGGCCGTGATCAGGAGCGCGCCGCCGGCAACCAGCATGGCCGGCACCGCCAGCGCCAGGCTGGGCGCAATGGCGATGACCGACGTGGCCAGCGCCTGCGCCAGTGTGCCGCGCGCCACCAGCGCGTCCTTGGACATGCGCTGGCGCAGCCGCGGCAGGAACATGGCCGAGACGATGGCACCCGCGCCCATGCACGCCAGCAGCAGCGTGAACGTGGCCGCGTCGCCGCCGCGCAGGCCGCGCGCCACCAGCGGCAGCAGCGCGGTGACCGCGGTGCAGTGCAGAAAGAACACCGCGATACGCGCCATGACCGCGTGCATCGCGCGCGACTCGCGCACGAACTGCATGCCCACGCGCATCGCGCTGCCCAGGCGCTCGCGCCCCAGAGGGTGGAGCGTGGGCACGCGCCGCCAGCGCATGATGATGAAACCCGCCACCAGCGACAGCACCGCGTTGAGCACGAACACCCAGGCGCTGCCGATGCTGGCGATGATGGCGCCGGCGGCCAGCGGGCCGACGATGCGCGAGACGTTCATCGCCACGCCGTTGAGCGCCAGCGCCGCGGGCAGCTGGTGGCGGTTGACCAGTTCGGGGACGATGGCCGAGAACACCGGCCAGCGCATCGCCAGGCCGATGCCGTTGGCAAAGATCAGGAGCAAAAGCCCCCAGGCGCTGAGGCCCCCCAGCGCAATCGCGATGCACAGCACGACGGCCACGGCCGCCACCCAGAACTGCGTGACCATGAAATAGCGCCGCCGATCCAGGATGTCGGCCAGCGCGCCGCTGGGCAGGCCCAGCAGGAACACCGGCAGCGTGGACGCGGTCTGCACCAGCGCGACGAGCACGGGCGAGGTGGTCAGACTGGTCATCACCCAGGCGGCGGCCACGTCGTTCATCCACATGCAGATGTTGGCCGCCAGCCACGCCAGCCACAGCATGCGAAACACCGGCTCGCTCAGCGGCCCAAGCGTCGACAGGTCGCCGCCCTGCGCGCCGCTGCCCTCCAGGCGAACCTCGGCCGCGGCCTGGGCCGCGTCGGCGGCTGCGCTGGCCCGGGCCTGGGCGGGGGTCTGGCCTTGCGGGTCGTGGTCGCTCGTGCTCGGTGATGGCATGGTGGGGCATTTTCGCCGCAATGGCCCGCTTGCGCCCGGGCCGACTGCGGCGCTTGCGCCGTCAGCCCGGGCCGCGGGCGCACAATACCGGGTTTTGCGTCTGCGCCCTCCCGGGGCGCATCCTTCGGTCTTCTTGCTTCAGGTTTTCGTGTCGTCCCCGTTCCACAGCATCCTGCTCGACGTTTTCGGCTATGCCGCCTTTCGCGGTGCGCAGCAGGCCATCATCGAGCGCGTGGCCGGCGGCGGCGACGCGCTGGTGCTGATGCCCACGGGCGGCGGCAAAAGCCTGTGCTACCAGATCCCGGCCATTGCCCGCCAGCAGCGCGGCCTGGGCGTGACGGTGGTGGTCTCGCCGCTGATTGCGCTGATGCACGACCAGGTCGGCGCGCTGCGCGAGGCCGGCGTGGCCGCCGCCTGCCTCAATTCAGCGCTGTCGTGGCAGGAGGCGCTGGACGTGGAGCAAGGCCTGGCGCGCGGCGCGTTCACGCTGCTGTATGCCGCGCCCGAACGGGTGCTGACCGAGCGCTTCCTGGGTCTGCTCGACGACCTGCACGCGCGCGGGCAGCTGGCGCTGTTCGCCATCGACGAGGCGCACTGCGTGAGCCAGTGGGGCCACGACTTCCGCCCCGAATACCGCCAGCTGGCGCTGCTGGGCCAGCGCTACGCGGGCGTGCCGCGCATCGCACTCACGGCGACGGCCGACGAGCTCACGCGCGGCGACATCGCCCAAGGCCTGCAGCTGCAGGCGGCCGAGCGCTTCATCAGCAGCTTTGACCGCCCCAACATCCGCTACCGGCTCGAAGAGAAGAAAAAGGAGCCGCTGCAGCAGCTGCTGCACTTCATCGAGCGCGAGCACCCGGGCGACGCGGGCGTCGTCTACTGCCAATCGCGCAAGCGCGTCGAACAGACGGCCGACGCGCTGTGCAGCGCCGGCATCGACGCGCTGCCCTACCACGCCGGTCTGCCCGCCGAGCTGCGCCAGACGCACCAGGATCGCTTTCTGCGCGAGGAAGGCGTGGTGATGGTGGCGACGATTGCCTTCGGCATGGGCATAGACAAGCCCGACGTGCGCTTCGTCGCCCACCTGGATCTGCCCAAGAACATCGAAAGCTACTACCAGGAGACCGGCCGCGCCGGGCGCGACGGCCTGGCCGCCGACGCCTGGCTGGTCTACGGCCTGCAGGACGTGGTCAACCAGCGGCGCATGATCGAGGGCAGCGACGCGAGCGAGGACTTCAAGGCCGTGATGCGCGGCAAGCTGGACGCGCTGCTGGCGCTGGCCGAGGCCACCGACTGCCGCCGCCAGCGCCTGCTGGCCTACTTTGGCGAGCAGTCCCAGCCCTGCGGCAACTGCGACAACTGTCTGCAGCCGCCCGCCGTCTGGGACGGCACCGACGCAGCGCGCAAGCTGCTGTCGACCATCTACCGCGTGCACGCGGCCAGCGGCCTGACCTTCGGCATGGGCCACCTGATGGACATCGTGCGCGGCAAGGGCACCGACAAGGTGCTGCAGCACGGACACGAGCGCCTGTCCACCTTCGGCGTGGGCGCGCAGTACAGCGAGGCACAGCTGCGCGCCGTGGCGCGCCAGCTGCTGTCGCTGGCGGCGCTGGGTGTGCAGCGCGTCGCCACCGAGGCCGGCCACAGCTTCGACACGCTGACGCTCACCGCCGGCTCGCGCCCGGTGCTGCGCGGCGAGCAGCAATTGCTGTTGCGCCAAAGCAGCGCCGCGACGCCGGCAAAAAAGACGCGGCGCACCGGCGTGGCGTCGGCTGCGGCGCAGGATCTGGATCCCGATGCGCAGGCGCGCTTCATCAACCTCAAGGCCTGGCGCGCCGAGGTGGCGCGCGAGCACAACCTGCCCGCCTACGTGATCTTTCACGACGCGACGCTGGCCGCCATCGCCCAGCGCAACCCGCAGACCAGCGCCGAGCTGCACGACATCAGCGGCATGGGCGAGAAGAAACGCGAGGCCTACGGCGACGAGGTGCTGCGCGTGTGCCGCAGCTGAAAACCAGCAGGTCTACCCCAGCATGGCCTTGAGCCGGTGCCAGTCGGCCGGCTGCAGCGATGCCAGGCAGTCGTGCGCCAGCGTCAGCAGCAAATCTGTGCTGATCTGATTCGCCACGTCGAAGTCCATCTGTTTTTGCTGGACATCACTGGGCGGCACGTTCAACCGCAGATAGCGGTGCGTGCCCAGGCGCGCGGCGCATTCCTGCACGGCCAGCATTTCCTGGGCGTTGGTCACCAGCTCGATCACCGGGCCGGCCCACAGAACGCCGCGGCCGGGTACGGCCGACGGGTCGCGGCCGTGCAGCGGGTTGGCCGTGCCAATACTGAGCATGCGCACCTCGGCGCCGGGGTACATCTGCTGGGCGCATTGCAGCGCATGCAAATCAGGCGCATTGGCCGCCAGGCCGCCATCGACGAAGCGGTGGTGCTCGAAGGCGTGCACCGGGAAATGCGCCGGCGCCGCCGACGTGGCCAGCATGGCATCCATCAGCGTCAGGCCCAGCGCGTCGCGCAGGGTGCGCGTGGGCGCGCTGCCCAGCAGCTGCAGTTTGGACGTCGTCCAGTTGACGGTGGTGAGCAGCAATGCAGGCGCGTGCTCGCCCAGCAGTTGCCGCTCCGCATCGGGCAGCAGCTCGGTGATGGCGGCGCGCAGGCGCCGCGGGTCGTAGGGTGCGCGCCCGAGCAGCTTGCGCAGGCCGCGCAGGCGCATGGGCGGAAAGATATGGCTGCCGCTGCGCTGCAGCAGCACCTGCAGCGCAGCACCCGTGGCACCGCAGCTGAGGGCGGTGGCCAAGATGCCGCCGATGGAGGTGCCAGCGATCAGGTCGAAATGCTGGCCAAAGGGGACGGGGCGGGCCGGATCGGGGCTGAGTCTGGCCTCCAGCGCCTTGATGACGGCAGCAGTGAACAGGCCTCGGTAGCCACCGCCCGACAGACTCAGAACCCGCACGGGACCGAGCCTCGCGCGCGGCAGACCGGCGGGCAGCGCAAAGGGGTCGTCCCGCGTTGCGCTCACAGTGCCTGCACCCGGACGTTGGTGCCGGTCTTGAGCTGCTCCATGTAGAGGTCGGCGTACTCGGCATAGACCAAATCCATGACAGCGGCGGTGGTGATCAGCAGGCGCACGTCCTGGGCCAGCGGCACGCTGCCCCGAGGTGTCTTGAAATCCAGCGGCGCATGGGTGCGGTACTCGTGAAAGCGCTCGAGCACGGTTTCATTGAGGTCGACCAGGGTGGCGCCGCCAGCCTCCATGCGCGAGACGGTGGCAGCCAGCGCCTGGTGCCAGTCCTGGCGCTGCACCTCGGAGGCGGCGCCGCTGTTGATGACCGAGCGGGCGATGGCAATGGCCAGGCGGCTGAGTACGCATTCGCCGTCCTGCACGCCGCCCGCCCACTGCACGGCGCGGGCCTCTTTGCCGCACAGGCCCAGCAGCAGCTGCGGGCCCAGCAGATAGCGGTTGGGGCGCGCCATGTCAGGCCTGCGACTGGACTTGCAGCTGGGCCTGCAACGCGGCCTGCGACTCGTCCTGGGCCGTGGGCAGGGTGAACGCGTCGTACTGCGCGCCGGGCAGCAGGGCAGCGCCAGTGTCGAGTGCGCTCGATGGCGCCTGCACCGATGCCAGCGTGTCTGCCAAGGTGCGGCGCTGGCTGCTCGATCGCTCCATGGCGATGACCTGCGCCTCGCTCAGCACCAAATAACGCTCGCCGCCACGCGAGATTTGCTGCAGCGCACCGGCGCGGGCGTCGCGCAGCAGCCCGCTGTAGTCGGACTTGAACTTGGAGATGGGCATGGGCGTGTCGCTGGCGGCCACGCCCAGCTTGCGCGCCAGGCTCTCCACCGCTTCGGTGAACACGTCGGCGCGAGCGCTCTCTGGAGATTTGAAGGTGGCGGACATGGGGAATAGCTCCAATTCTGGTCAACCTGGTCAGACAGATAATCAATGTTCAGGTCAAGCTGACCATATGTCAAGAGGTCTCGGGCGATGGTGCCCTGGCAGGAGCTAAGCCAAAGCAAAGGGCCGCTCGAAAGCGGCCCTTGGTTTGTCTGGCACCGCCGTGCCGGCGGCACGGCGGTGGTGCGGGTGCGGCAATCAGCCGTTGGCCAGGGCCTTGCCGCCGGTGAGCGCCGGCGCGCGCGAACCGAACACGCCGGTGACGACCTGCCAGGCCATGGCCAGGCAGCCGATGATGAAGACCACGTCGCCAAAGGTGCGCACCCAGCGCAGCGTGACCATGAAGGGCTGCTGCATGAAGGCTTCGCTGCGGGCGTACCACAGGCCTTCGGTGACGCTGGCGTGGAACTGGAACAGGCCGATGGGCAGCAGGCTGGTGGCGATCATCAGCACCAGGCCGGCGTTGGTCCACCAGAAGCCGGTCTTCATCAGGCGCTCGTTGAACTGCAGCTCCGGGCGGATGTAGCGCAGCACCAGCAGCGTGAAGCCCAGCGCCAGGAAGCCGTAGACGCCGAACAGCGCGGCGTGGGCGTGCACCGGCGTGGTGTTCAGGCCCTGGATGAAGAACAGCGCGATGGGGGTGTTGATCATGAAGCCGAAGACGCCCGCGCCCAGCATGTTCCAGAAGGCGACGGCGACGAAGCACATCAGCGGCCAGCGCAGCTTCTTCATCCACTCGGTCTTGTGCTGCAGGCTCCAGTGCTCCCAGGCCTCGTGGCCCAGCACCACCAGCGGCACCACTTCCAGCGCGCTGAACGAGGCGCCCACTGCCATCACCGGTGTGGTGGTGCCCGAGAAGTACAGGTGGTGGAAGGTGCCGGGAACGCCGGCCAGCATGAACAGCGAGGCCGACGCCAGGCTGGCGGCCGTGGCCATGCGGTAGGACACCAGGCCCATGGTCGAGAAGATGAAGGCCAGCGCCGTGGTGGCAAAGACTTCGAAGAAGCCCTCGACCCACAGGTGCACCACCCACCAGCGCCAGTACTCCATCACCGAGATGTGGGTGCGCTCGCCGTAGAACATGCCCGTGCCGTAGAACAGGCCGATGGCGACGACCGAGAAGGTGAGCAGCGCCAGCAGGTTCTTGTCCTGGCCGCTGGGCTTGAGCAGCACGGGGAAGATGGCGCGCGCCATCAGCACCAGCCAGAAGGCGATGCCGGCGAACTTGCCGAACTGCCACACGCGGCCCATGTCGATGAACTCATAGCCCTGGTGGCCCCACATGAAGTTGAGCTCGGGCGGCATGATTTGCGCAATCGCCAGGAAGGTGCCGACGAAGGTACCGCCGACCACGACGATCAGCGCCCAGAACAGGATGTCCACGCCCAGCTTCTGGAACTTGGGATCTTTGCCGCCGTTGATGATGGGCGCCAGGAACAGGCCCGCAGCCAGAAAGCCCGTGGCGATCCAGAACAGCGCCGCCTGCAGGTGCCAGGTGCGCACCAGCGAGTACGGGAACCACTTGGAGATGTTGATGCCGTAGAACTGCTGGCCCTCCACCGTGTAGTGGGCAGTCACGCCGCCCAGCAGCACCTGCACCATCAGCAGGGCGACGACGATGAACAGGTATTTGCCCAGGCTGCGCTGCGACGGCGTGAGCGCGATGCGCGAAAGCGGGTCGTGCGCCGGAGGCGTCGGGTGCTCCTCGTCGTGCTTGCGCAGAAACGCCCAGCCCCAGACCAGGAAGCCCACGCCCGCAATCATGATGACGATGCTCATCACCGACCAGACCATGTTCTCGCCCGTCGGCGTGTTGCCGATCAAAGGCTCGTGCGGCCAGTTGTTGGTGTAGGTGGCGCCGGTGCCCCCGCCCACGTCGGCGGGACGCTCGGTAGAGGCCATCCACGCGGTCCAGAAGAAGAAGCCCGCCATCTGCGCACGGCGCTCGCTGCTGGGCAGCGTGTCTTCCTTCATCGCGAAATGCTCGCGCGACTGCTGCAGCGACGGGTCGTCGCTGAACAGCTTGTCGTAGTACGACGCCACCTCGGCGATCGCCCGTGCGCGCAGCGGCGTCAGCACGACCTGGTCAGCGGCCTTGTCGTAGGTGTTGGTGCGGTATTCCTTCTTCAGGCGCGCCTGCAGCACGGCCTGCTGGTCGGCGTCCAGGTCGGCAAAGGGCTTGCCAAATTCCTGTTGCGCTGCCACGCCGAGCCAGGCGGTCAGTTCGCGGCGCAGCCAGTCGGCCGTCCAGTCCGGTGCCTGGTAGGCGCCGTGGCCCAGGATGGAGCCGACCTGCATGCCGCCGATCGACTGCCAGGCAGTCTGGCCGTCCAGAATGCTGTCCTTGGTGAACAGCGGCTCGTCCTGCCCCTGCACCAGCACCTGCGCCGGAATGGGCGGCGCGGTGCGATAAACCTCGACGCCGTAATAGCCCAACAGGCTGAACGTCGCGATCAACACGCCGATCAGCGTGTACCAATACTTGGCATATTTCCCCATGCAGGGCCTCCTTCGGATGAAACGTCTGAACCCGCCATGCAGCGCACCTCGCATGCGGACGGGGCCTGAAACGCCCTCCCCGCATGCGAACCGTCATCGACGGCGTTGGCTCCAAAGAGGCAAATTCCATGCCACTTTAAGCACGCCCATGAATCAAGGGTTTATCCCTGTATAGGTCATAATCACCCAATATAAACAGGGTATAAATTACCTTTTCGGGTTGTTATGACCATTCATTTCACTGATTTGCCCCCCGCAGTCACCGCGATGGTGCAAATGTTCGTCGACCTGGCCGGCGAGCTGCCCCACGCTGTGCGGCTGCAGCGCATGGTCGAGCTGCTGCGCACGCAGCTGGACTGCGACGCGGTGGCGCTGCTGCGCCTGGAAGAGGACACGCTGCGCCCGGTGGCTGTCTGCGGGCTGGTGCCCGAGGCGCTGCAGCGGCGCTTTTCGCTGGCGCACAACCCACGCCTGGCCACGGTGCTGGCGCGCCACGAGGTCACCAGCTTCGAGCACGACAGCCACCTGCCCGAACCCTTCGACGGCCTGCTCGACGCGCTGGCGGGCAAGCCGCTGCCGGTACACGACTGCATGGGCGTGAGCCTGCACCTGAACGGCCAGCCCTGGGGCGTGCTGACCTTCGAGTCGCTGGATCTGGGCCGGCTGGGGGGCGACGCGCGCCAGCGGGTGGCGCATTGCGTGCCGCTGGTCGAGGCGGTGATCCGCATCGCCCGGCTGGAGCAGGATCTGCGCGCGCTGCGTCTGGCGGCGACAAGCGCCGGCGGCCTGCACCGCGGCGACCTGGCCGCATCGCCGGCCGAGCCGGGCCTGGACGAGCTGGAGATCGTCGGCGAGAGCCCGGCGCTGCAGCGCCTGCTGCACGAGCTGGGCGTGGTCGCGCAGTCGCAGCTGCCGGTGCTGCTGCTGGGCGAGACGGGCGTGGGCAAGGAGCTGTTCGCGCGCCTGCTGCACCAGCGCTCGCCGCGCCACGCGCGAGCGCTGGTGCACGTCAACTGCGCGGCGCTGCCCGAATCGCTGGCCGAGACCGAGCTGTTCGGCCACGTGCGCGGCGCCTTCTCGGGTGCGGTGAGCGACCGCGCCGGCCGCTTCGAGGCGGCCGAGGGCGGCACCCTGTTCCTCGACGAGGTCGGCGAGCTGCCGCTGGCGGTGCAGGCCAAGCTGCTGCGCACGCTGCAGAACGGCGAAATCCAGCGCCTGGGCGCCGACCGCCCGCGCCGTGTGGACGTGCGCGTGATCGCCGCGACCAACCGCAACCTGCACGAGCAGGTGGCCAGCGGCGCCTTCCGCGCCGACCTCTACCACCGCCTGTCGGTCTACCCGGTGCCGATTCCGCCGCTGCGCGAGCGCGGCGCCGACGTGCTGCTGCTGGCCTGGCGCTTTCTGGAGTTGAACCGTGCGCGCCTGGGCCTGCGCGGCCTGCGCCTGTCGCCACAGGCCCAGGCGGCGCTGCGCGACTACCGCTGGCCGGGCAATGTGCGCGAGCTGGAGCACGTGATCAGCCGCGCCACGCTCAAAAGCCTCAGCCGCGGCGCCAACCCGCACGCCATCATCACGCTGGAGGCCGCCCTGCTCGACCTCGATCCGGTCGACACCGCGCCGGCAACGCCCGCCCTCGAACCCGCCTCCGCACGCGCCGAAGCGGCCGCGGCCAGCGCGCCACCACCGCTGGCAAGCACGCTGCGCGACGCAGTCGACAGCTGCCAGCGCCAGGCCATCACCGCGGCGCTGGACCTGCACCAGGGCAATTGGAGCCAGGCGGCGCAGCGGCTGGACGTCGACCCCAGCAACCTGCACAAGCTGGCGCGGCGCCTGGGGCTCAAGCCTGGGCGTTGATCAAGCGCCGGACTCGATGGCCGGATAGAAGTCACGGTCTTCCTGGCGCATGCGCTCATAGACGCGGCGCAGCACGTCGTTGGCCGCCGCGCGAAAGCCCGCCTCGTCGCCACGCACGCGCGCCGGCGTGTTCCAGGCATGGGCAAAGGCGTCGAAGGCGGCGGCAATCGGCCCCATCTCCTGCTGGAAGCGCAGCCCCAGTTGCGCCAGCGCGGCGTTGCCGCTGCGCTGCAGCGACGGGTACAGCGCCTGATCCTCGGCCGCCAGGTGCAGCTTGACGACCGCGCTGAGCGCGACCACCCCCTGCGCAATCGCCGCGGCGTTGTCCTCTACGCCGGTGCGCGTCAGCGCACGCAACCGGTCGATACGCTGGAGGATGTCCACATGGGTGTGCTTGTACTTGTCAATGTTCATACGCTGGGAACCACGTCTTCCGGTCGTCCGTGAGAATGAAAAGCGCTCATTCTGCAGGCATTGACATTTTTTTACATACTCGCGGCAATACCCCTGACGGCAACAGCGCCGTCGCCGGCCCCGGTCAAGGCCATCAACGCCGCGCGCATGGCACGGCCAGGCGCAAGTCGCTACACTGGCGCGCAAACGACAGCAACCCGAGGAGACAGACCATGGACAAGAGCGAGGCCATTGCGCGCCACCCCGCCGACATCGGCAACGACGACATCACCGACGGCATCATGGGCCAGATCCCTATCGTCATTCCGGTGGTCGGCGCACTGGTGATCTTCCTGCTGGCCCTGATCGCCATCGTCGTCGGCTGAGTCACCGTCCGCACCCACCACGGCAACACCGCCTGCCATCCAACGGCCCCGCTTGCGGGGCCGTTGTCATTGCGGCGCCAGCGTCCGCATCTTTATGCAAACATATATTCATGCATTGTTTGCATAGTTTTGGCACCCGGCACAAAGACAAATCCAGGGGCTCTCTCTAAAATCAAATGCTTGGCCTCGTGCAGAGCAAGTCTGCACCCCGCTTGCAGCCGCTTTCTCAAAGGCCTGCGCTCCCCCCTGCATGCTGTGCCCCGCCCGCACGCGCCGGTGCGACGCCCGCCTTTGACAAAACGGTTACCCAACTCCCGAAAGTCCTCCGATGAACGCTCCCTACACGCAAGGCCTGAACCTCCAGGCGCCCGGCTACGTCAAGAACGCCAAACTGATCGCCTGGGTGGCCGACATGGCCGCGCTGTGCAAGCCCGCCCGCATCCACTGGTGCGACGGCTCGCAAGAGGAATACGACCAGCTGTGCCAGCAGTTGGTCGACGCCGGCACCTTCAAGCGCCTGAACCCAGCCAAACGCCCGAACAGCTACCTGGCCTGGTCCGACCCGTCGGACGTGGCGCGCGTCGAAGACCGCACCTTCATCTGCTCCGACAAGAAGGAAGACGCCGGCCCCACCAACAACTGGATGGCGCCGGCCGAGATGCGCGCCACCTTGCAGCCGCTGTTCGACGGCTGCATGGCCGGGCGCACCATGTATGTGGTGCCGTTCTCGATGGGCCCGCTGGGCAGCCCCATCGCCCATGTGGGCGTGGAGCTGTCGGACAGCGCCTATGTCGCCGTCAACATGCGCCTGATGACGCGCATGGGCCGCGCCGTCTACGACGTGATCGGCGCCGAGGGCAAGTTCGTTCCCTGCATGCACACCGTGGGCGCGCCGCTGGCCGCCGGCGAAAAAGACACGACAAGCTGGCCTTGCAACGCCAAGACCAAGTACATCGTCCACTACCCTGAGACGCGCGAGATCTGGAGTTATGGCTCGGGCTACGGCGGCAACGCGCTCTTGGGCAAGAAATGCCTGGCGCTGCGCATTGCCTCCAAGATGGGCCGCGACGAGGGTTGGCTGGCCGAACACATGCTGATCCTTGGCGTGACCAGCCCCGAGGGCAAGAAGTCGCACATCGCCGCCGCCTTCCCCAGCGCCTGCGGCAAGACCAACTTCTCGATGCTGGTGCCGCCCAAGGCCTTCGACGGCTGGAAAGTGACGACGATTGGCGACGACATCGCCTGGATCAAGCCCCAGTCCGACGGCAGCTTGCGCGCCATCAACCCCGAAGCGGGCTACTTCGGCGTGGCTCCCGGCACCAACATGCAGACCAACCCGAACTGCATGCTCAGCCTGAACAAGGACGTCATCTTCACCAACGTCGCACTGACCGACGACGGCGACGTGTGGTGGGAAGGCATGGAAAAAGACACCGGCGTGATGCCCGAGCACCTGATCGACTGGCAGGGCCGGGACTGGACGCCCGAGGACGGCAAGGCCGGGCGCAAGGCAGCGCATGCCAACGCCCGCTTCACCGTCGCCGCGACCAACAACCCGGCGCTCGACGCCGCCTGGGACGACCCGGCCGGCGTGAAGATCGACGCCTTCATTTTCGGCGGACGCCGCTCGACCACGGTGCCGCTGGTGACCGAAGCGCGCAATTGGACCGAGGGCGTGTACATGGCCGCCACCATGGGCAGCGAGACCACGGCTGCCGCCTTTGGCGCGCAGGGCGTGGTGCGCCGCGACCCCTTCGCCATGCTGCCCTTCATCGGTTACAACATGAGCGATTACTTCCAGCACTGGCTGGATCTGGGCGGCAAGATTGCTGCACAGGGCGCGACGCTGCCGCGCATCTACTGCGTGAACTGGTTCCGCAAGGGCGCTGACGGCAAGTTCGTCTGGCCAGGCTACGGCGAAAACATGCGCGTGCTCAAGTGGATGCTCGACCGCATCGAGGGCCAGGCCACCGGCCAGGAAACCGCCTTCGGCATCGCACCCACCTATGGCGAGATCCACTGGCAGGGCCTGGACTTCAGCGCCGCGCAGTACGACAGCGTCACCAGCATCGAGCGCGCCGCCTGGCTCGACGAACTCAAGCTGCACGACGAGCACTTCACCAAGCTGGCCTACCACCTGCCACAGGAGCTGCTGCAGGTACGCGCCCAGCTGGAGCAGCGCCTGCCCGCGGCCTGAAGCGCCTGGGCGGCGTACACGCACGGCCGGCGATATCCCGCGCCGCCGTGCGTGAATGCTGCGCTTGGCTGCACCCACGGCGCTACGATGCGCGCGGCCGGTGGCGCAACGTCGCGCCGCCGCAAGACACCGCATCCCCACCACCCATGAAACTCCTTGTCCCGGTTCTGGCCGCATCGCTGTGCGCTGCGCTGTCCCTGGGCGCGCAGGCCGCGCCCGACGCCTCCGCCGCACCACTGTCCACGATGCAGGGCACGGCCCACTTCCTGGTGCTCGACGCCCAGTCCTACCCACTGCAGGGCACGCAGCTCGCCGGCACCTGCGAGGCATCGGCGGGATCGTTCTGGAAGGCGCAAAAACACAGCGCCCCGTGGCGCTGCACGGTGGATGCCGATGGCGTGTGCGAGGCCACCATCACCACGCTGGCCGACCCCGAGGGCAAGCCGCTGGAATGCCGCGGCACCGAGCGCAGCACCATCACCGAGCCGGGCAAAACGGCCGAAAAGAGCAGCTACCACGCCTTCTTTCCGCGCGGCGTGGCCAGCAGCTACACGCTGATGCAAAAAGGCGACTCGTGGAAGCATGGCGACTACCTGTTCAAGGCAGTCGACAGCCAGCAGGCGTTCGACGCCATGGCGCACCACTGGCGCAAGCGCTATTACGCCGAGCGCCTGGCACGCAGCGGCGATGGTGCAGACGCGCTGGTCAGCACCGAGGCCGCGCACTACATCGAAGACCGCGACTACCCCAACCTCACCTTTCTGTCGGTTCGCGCCGACGCGCCCGACACGGTGCGCGTGACCGCGGTGCTCAGCTACACCGACTACGCGCCGCACCACTACACGCAGGCGCACTTTGACGGTGGCTCGCAAGGCGAGCAGGCGGCCCCCCTGACGCAAGAGCGCGAGAGCACCGTGTGCACCATGCGCGATCTGATGGCGCGTAAATGCTCGTACTACGAAACGCACCACTTCGACATTCCGCTGGCGCTGGCGCGGCAACTGGCCAGCCAGTACCAGCGCGGCGCGCGCACCGACTGGCCACTGCACATCACCAGCGGCAGCGGCCACGACCGCAAGCTGCCCGTGCCCCACGCCGAGTTCGCGGCGCTGGTCGACGCGCTGGGGCGCTGAGAGAACCCGCCTGCGATGCGCATCCAGCTGCTGTCGGATCTGCACCTGGAGGCGCAGCCGCAGTTTGCCGCCAGCCCTGCCGTGGGCGCCGACCTGCTGGTGCTGGCCGGCGACATCGGCTCCTATCAGCGCGGCTCGCGCCTGCAGGATGAGGATTTCGGCCTGGCGCGCTTCTCGCCACTGCCGCAGTACGGCGGCTGGCCCACGCCGGTGGTCTTCGTGCCCGGCAACCACGAATACGACAACCAGGACTTCGACACAGCCCACGCGCGGCTGCGCGCCACCTGCGAGCGGCTGGGCCTGATCTGGTTGGAGCGTGAGAGCGTGGTCATCGACGGCGTACGCTTCATCGGCACCACGCTGTGGAGCGACTTCGAAGCGCTGATCGTGCACGCCGGAATCACCGACCCCGCCCAGCAGCAAGTCCAGCGCGACAAGGCCTGGCGCGCCGCCAACTTCTACCTGTCCAAGACCGGCGGCACGCGCGCCGGCCAGCCATTCCTGGCTCCGCAGGTGCGCGAGCAGTCGCTTCGCTGCCAGCAGTGGCTGCGCCAGGCGCTGGCCCAGCCCTTTGGCGGCCCCACCGTCGCCGTCACCCACTTTGCACCCAGCCTGAGGAGCGCCGACCCGCGCTATGGCCTGGTGCCGGGCACCGCGGGCTTTTGCAACGCACTGGACGACGCGCTCGCGCATGCCGACCTGTGGCTGCACGGCCATCTGCACACACCGTGCGACTACGTGGCCCAGGGCCGACGCGCAGACGCCAGCACCTGGCGCTGCCGCGTGGTGGCCAACCCGCTGGGCTATGGACGCAAGGCGGAGCAACACCTGTTCCGGCCGCACTGCACAATCGACGTATGATTTCCCCTTGGCCGCCATGGTCTTGTGTCCGGCGCGGCTTTCCTTTCTACCTCCTGGAGAATTGGCATGAACATCCTGCTCGCCGTCGACGGCAGTGCCTACACCAAGAAAATGCTGGCCTACCTGGCTGCCAACGAGGAAATGCTGGGCGCAAACCACAGCTATACGGCGATCACGGTCCAGCCCCAGCTGCCGCCGCGCGCCCGCGCCACGTTGAGCAAGGAGGTGCTTGACGAGTTCTACACCGAAGAGTCCGAGAAGGTCATGGCTCCGGTCACCGAGTACATGGCGCGCCACGGCGTCCAGCTCAAGACCATCACCGAAGTGGGCCCGGCCGGCGAGGTCATCGCCAAGGTGGCGCAGCAGGGCAAGTACGACCTGATCGTGATGGGCACGCATGGCCACGGCGCGCTGGGCCGCCTGGTCATGGGCTCGGTGAGCACCCAGGTGCTGGCCAAGTGCGACGTTCCGGTGCTGCTGGTGCGCTGAGCTCCGCGACTCCACCAGGACGCGGGCGCGCTACTGCGTGACCCGCGTGCAATTGGCCTGCGTGCAGTTGAGCAGCCCGTTGAGGCAGGCGTCCATGGCCCAGTCGACGACCTGCGCGTCGCTGTAGCCACCGCGCTCGCGCAGCATCTCCAGCATCGGCCCGCTGGCGCGCGCCAGCAGCGCGCACATCACGACGTCGGCGGGCAGCTCGCTGCGCAGCTGCCCCAGCGCCTGCGCCTGCGCGATCCACTGCAGCGTGCAGGCCTGCACCTGGCCCATCGCAATCAGATAGGACGGGCACGAGCGCACCGCCTGCGCCAACGGCGAATGGCGCGGCGGCAACAGCGGCGGTTCTTCGCACAGCTGCTGCTCCAGCAACCAGCGCAGCAAGGCCTGCAGGCGTTCGAGCGCCGGCATGTCTTCCGGCATGTCCTGCACCTGTTGCAGCAGGCGCTGCACGCCATGGACGATGGCTGCGGTACACAAATCGTCCTTGCCGGAAAAATGCTTGTACAGGCTGGCCTTGGCAATGCCAGCCGAGGCGGCCACCTCGTCGACCGTCATGGTCTCGAAGCCTTTTTCACCCAGCAGGCGGCAGGCGGCCTGCACGATGGCGTCTTCGCGCGCCTGGTGCATCTGCGCCTTGAACGATGGGCGCTCGGACAGCGAGGAGGTGCTCATGGCGTCGATGGTAGAGGCCTTTTCCACCGCAGCGCCGCATGGCGGCAAGAGCCCCCACCGGGCCCAACGTCAATGACCGCCCGCGCTGGCCCGGCCGCTGGCGATAATATGCCCATGCTTTTTCAGACCGTACTGCGCCGCGCCGCAGCCTTGCAGTGACCTCCAGCCTGATCGACGCCCCCTCCCACTCCAGCACTTTCACGACGCGCGCACTGCGCGATGCGCTGGGCATGTTTGCCACCGGCGTGACCATCGTGACCACGCTCACGCCCCAGGGCCAGCCCATCGGCATGACGGCCAGCTCCTTCAACTCGGTGGCGCTGAACCCGCCGCTGGTGCTATGGAGCCTGTCGCAACTGACCGCGTCGATGCCGGTGTTTGCCCAGGCGGGGCATTACGCCATTCATGTGCTGGCCGTCGAGCAGCGCGCGCTGGCCGAGCGCTTCGCCACGCGCGGCATCGACCGCTTTGCCGGCACCGCCTGGCACGAAGGCATGCACGGCCTGCCGATCATCGACGACACTGCGGCGGTCTTCGTCTGCGCCAACCGCAGCCAGTACCCCGAGGGCGACCACACCATCTTCGTCGGCCAGGTCGAGCACTGCAGCCACCGCGCGGGTGCGGCCCCGCTGCTCTACCATGGCGGCATGTTCTACACCGAGCACCCGCTGGGCAGCCTGTCGCCGCGCGCGTCGCGGCCGATGAACAAATAGAGAGGTGCGGCGTCAGCGCGCCGTATCGGGCAGCTCGATCTTGACCTCCAGCACCTCCAGGTCATCCTGGCGCTCGAAGTGCACCTTCAGGTCGTCGGGGTCGATCTTGATGTATTTGGATATCACCGCCACCAGCTCGCGCTGCAGCGCCGGCAGGTAATCGGGCTGGCCGGCACCGCGGCCGCTGCGCTCGTGCGCCAGGATGATTTGCAGCCGCTCCTTGGCGACTGCCGCGGACTTCTTCTTCTCGCCCAGCAAAAAGGACAGCAGGGACATGGCCGCTTACCTCCCGCCGAAGATGCGCTTGAAGAAGCCGGGCCTGGCCGCATCAGTGAAGCGCATCGGCCGCTCCTCGCCCAGAAAGCGCGCAACCACGTCGCCATAGGCCTCGGCCACGTCGCTGCCCTTGAGGTGGATCGCCGGCAAGCCCTGGTTGGACGCCTGCAGCACGCTCTCTGACTCCGGGATCACACCAATCAACTTGATGCGCAGAATGTCCTGTATGTCCTCCAGGCTGAGCATCTGCCCGTCCTCGACGCGGCTGGGGTTGTAGCGCGTGATCAGGAGATGCTCCTTGATCGGCTCGCCGCCCTCGCTCGCGCGGCGCGTCTTGCTCGCCAGCATGCCGAGGATGCGGTCGGAGTCGCGCACGCTGGACACCTCGGGATTGGTCACCAGCAGCGCCTCGTCGGCAAAGTGCATGGCCAGCAGCGCGCCGCTCTCGATGCCGGCGGGCGAGTCGCAGACGATGTAGTCGAAACCCATCTCCGCCAGGTCCTTGAGCACCTTCTCCACGCCTTCGAGGGTCAGCGCGTCCTTGTCACGCGTCTGGCTGGCGGCCAGCACGAACAGGTTGTCGCACTGCTTGTCCTTGATCAGCGCCTGATTGAGGTTGGCCTCGCCCTGGATGACGTTGATGAAGTCGTAGACCACGCGGCGCTCGCAGCCCATGATCAGGTCGAGGTTGCGCAGGCCGACGTCGAAATCGATGACGGCGGTCTTGTGGCCGGCAAGCGCCAGGCCCGAGGCGAACGCGGCGCTGGTGGTGGTCTTGCCCACCCCCCCCTTGCCGGAGGTGACGACGACGATTTTGGCCATGGGTGCGGTTTCCTTAAGCAGTCTGTCTCAGTGTGAAGTCAAAGCGGCTCGATGACGAGTTTCTCGCCCTCCAGGCGCACCTGGGCGGGCTTGCCGCGCACGTTGTCGGGCAGCGCATTTTCGCTGGTGCGGTACATGCCGGCGATGGACACCAGCTGCGCCTCCAGGCAGGTGGCGAAGATGCGCGCATCGGCATTGCCGCGCGCACCGGCCATCGCCCGGCCGCGCAGCGGCGCGTAGACGTGAATGTTGCCGTCGGCGATCACCTCGGCGCCAAAGCTGACCATGGCCAGCACGATCAGGTCGCCGCCGCGCGCATAGACCTGCTGGCCCGAGCGCAGCGGCTTGTCGACGACCAGCGTCGGCGTGCCGACCGCCACTTCGCGCACCACCTCGACCTCGTGGATCACTTCGCGTACCACTGGCTGGGCGGGCGCCGTGCGCCCTTGCGGCGCGTCGGGAGCGGCGATCAGCCCGGCTTCGTGCGCCGCCTGCATTTGCGCGCCGTTGCCGCCGCGCACCGCCACCGGACGCGTGCGGTAGCTGCGCAGCGCGGCGATGAGTGCGGGAAAGTCGATCGGCCCGGGCGCGTCGTGAACCAGGCCGAGGTCGATCAGCACCGGGTCGTTGTCGAAGAAGTCAGCCTCGCCTCCCAGGCGCTGCGCAAGCTCCTGGGCGATCTCCTGCACGTCGGTGGACTTGAGCGCAACGGCCACCACGGGCAGCTGGGCGCTTTTCAGGTCAAAACTGGCGCGGGCTTGCCCCGCGGATTCAACGGGCATGGAGACGATGGGAAGGTAGAGGGCGCAAAACGCGCAAGTTTACCTTGCACCGTCCCTCTGGCCTCGCCCCCTGGGTGTAACCAAATGACCGCCAGGCCAGCCCACGACCGCCTGCCACGGCGGTGCAGTAGCGGGGGCGACCGGCGCCACCCGGCAAGCGCATCACAATGGCGCCCCATGCCCTCCGCCCGCAAAAACCACCTTGACACCCGCGCCGCCGCCCTGCTGCTCGCCTGCTGCCTGTTCTGGGGCTTTCAGCAGGTGCTGGTCAAGGCCACGGTGACCGAGGTGGCGCCCGTCTACCAGGCCTTCTGGCGTTTTGCGCTGGGCACGCTGGCACTGTGGCTGTGGTGCCGCAGCCGCGGCGTGTCTCTGGCCGGCAACGACGAGCCGCCCGGTGTGTGGCGCTGGGGGCTTCTGGCCGGCGCGCTGTTTGCCAGCGAGTTTGCGCTGCTGTTCATCGGCATGCAGTACACGGGCGCGTCGCGCCTGACCGTGTTTCTGTACTGCTCGCCGTTCTGGGTGGCGCTGGTGCTGCCGCACTTCGTTGCCGCCGAGCGGCTGCGCCGCGTCCAGTGGCTGGGCCTGGTATGCGCCTTCGTCGGTGTGCTGCTGGCGCTGGGCGATGGCCTGTTCGGCTCCGCGCAGCCGGACAGCACCTGGCTGGGCGATGCCCTGGGCCTGGCCGCCGGCCTGCTGTGGGGGTTGACCACCGTGGTGCTGCGCGCCTCACCGCTGGCGCAGGCGCGGCCGGCGCGCCAGCTGCTGATGCAGATGGGTGTGAGCGCAGCGGTGCTGCCGCTGCTGTCGCTGCTGCTGGGCGAGCCCTGGCAGATCGATTTCAGCGCGTTTGCCTGGACGTCGCTGCTGATCCAGGGCCTGGGCGGCTTCGTCAGCTACCTGTTGTGGATGTGGATGCTGACGCACTACCCAGCCACGCGGCTGTCGGCCTTTGTGTTTCTCACGCCGGTATTCACGCTGCTGATCGGCGCGTCGTGGCTGGGCGAGCCCATCACGCTAGCGCTGGTCGCCGCGCTGGCGCTGGTCGCCGTCGGCATCGTGCTGGTCAACCGGCGCGGCTGAGCGCCCTCAACAAAAGCGCAGCGGGCGCTTTCACTGGAAACGCGGTGCGCGTTTCTCGATGAAGGCGGTGACGGCCTCGCGGTGGTCGGCCGTCTTGTGCGCCACCGCCTGGCAGGCGGCCGACAGTTCCAGCACGCTGGCCAGCGTGGCGCCCTGGCCCTCGCGCAGCAGGCGCTTGGTCATGCGCATCACGGCGCCGGGGTTTGCGGCGATCTTTGCGGCCAGCGCGCGGGCCGTGGGCAGCAGCTCGGCGGGCGGCACGACGCGGCTGACCAGGCCGCAGGCCAGCGCCTCCTGGGCGTTGATGGCCTCGCCGGTGAACGCCATCTCGCTGGCCTTGGCCATGCCGACGGCACGCGGCAGCAGCCAGGCGCCGCCGTCGCCGGGGACGATGCCCACGCGCACAAAGCTCTCGGCAAACGTTGCCGTCTCGCTGGCGATGCGGATGTCGCACATGCAGGTCAGGTCCAGCCCCGCGCCGATGGCCGGGCCATTGACCGCGCAGATCACCGGCACGTCCAGCTGCTGCATGGCCAGCGGTATCTGCTGAATGCCCTGGCGGTATTCCTCGCGGATCAGGTCGGGCGTGAGCGCGTCGTCAAAAAACCGCTTCATGTCCTTGACGTTGCCGCCCGAGCTGAAGATGGGGCCGGCACCGGTGAGGATGACGACTTTGACGCTGGCGTCGCGGCGCAGGTCGTCGCACAGCTGGACGAACTCGGCCACCGCCGTGTTGCCGGTCAGCGCGTTGCGCGTCTCGGGCTGGTTCATGGTGACGGTGAGGATGGCGCCGTCGCGCTCCAGGGTGAGAAAGGCCATAGGTGGTTCTCCGTTAGCAAAAAAGAGGCTGCCGGCGCCTGCTGTTCAGGGTCACAGCACGGGCAGCCACGGTTTCAAGGCAAGGCTTCCACGTCGGTAATGCGCCGCACCATGTCCAGCGTCAGCCCCTCGTGCTCCAGCAGCGCCCGGCCGGCCACGTCGTGCCACCAGGACTCGCTGCCCGCGCTCTGGCGCCAGGCGTGCAGGCGGCGCGTGAACAGCTGCAGGTCGTATTCGGCGGTAAAGCCGATGGCGCCGTGGATTGAATGCGCCAGTTCGCTGACGGCCAGCGCCGCCTCGCTGCAGCGCGCCTTGGCGGTGGCCACGCGCAGCAAGTCGGGCAAATGGTTGGGCACCGCGCCCGCGCCGCTGCAGCCCAGCTGCGCCGCCATGCGCGCGGCGAACACATGCTCGCTCATCACGGCCAGCTGGTGCTGTATGGCCTGGAACTTGCCGATCGGGCGGCCGAACTGCTGGCGCTCGTTGGCGTATTGCAGCGTGCGCTGGAACACGCTGGCCAGCGCGCCGGCCATCTGCGGCGCAAGCACCGCGGCCTGCAGCGTGCGCGCGTCGGCATCCACGGCGATGCGGATCGCGGCCTGCACCTGCGCGGCCGTCCATGTGAACGCCGCATCGAGCGCCAGCGCCTGGGGCGATTCCTGCGCTCCGGCCACGGGCAGCAAGCGCCATTCACCACCCGCCTGCGCCTGCACCAGCACCGACGCCGCCACGCGCCCGCCGCGCACCAGGGCGCAGCGCAGGCCGCCATCTGCCAGCCGCTCGCCACGCGCCAGCGCAATCGCGCCTTCGGGCCGGACTGCGCCAGCGGCGGCGAGCAGCGCGCACGCCACCAGGGTGTCGGCCAGCGGCAGCGGCAGCGCGTGGGCGCCGCACTGCTCCAGCACGCCAAAGACCTGGGACAGGCCCAGGCCCGCGCCGCCGTCGGCCTCGCTCAGCAGCGCATCGGCCAGGCCCGTTGCTTCCAGTTGCGCCCACAGCGCGGCCGCCTCGGGCGCGGCGCGACCACCGGCTTCGATGGCGCGCACGACGGCGGGCGTGCATTCGGCCGCCAGCAGCTGGCGGGCCGCGTCGGCAAAGAGATCGTTGTCTTGGCTCATGTTGCGTGCCTCCGTTTCAGCGCAAGCCCAGGCCACGCGCAATCATGCCGCGCAGGATGTCGCGCGTACCGCCGCGCAGCGAGAACGAGGGCGAGGCCTCGGTGATGTACTTGAGCGTCATGAGCAGCTCCACGGGAACGTCCTGCGCGTCGCGCGCGAACAGGTCGTCGGCAATCGCCGCGGGAATCATCTGCTCCAGCGTGGTGCCCAGCTCCTTGACCAGCGCGGCTTCGACGATGGGGCTTTGCCCGCGCACCAGCTTTTCCTGGATCGCCACCGACATGGCGCGCAGGGGGCTGAGCTGCGTGAGCACCTTGCCAGCCAGGCGCACCGCCGCATCCGTGCGCCCCTGCGGTGTGCGCACATACTGAAGCCACTGGTCGAACAGCACGATGGAAGAGAACAGCCGCTCGGGTCCACTGCGCTCGAAGGCGAGCTCGGCCGTCACCTGGCTCCAGCCCTGGCCCTCGGCGCCGATCAGCGCATCGGCGTCCAACTGCACGTTGTCGAAGAACACCTCGCAGAAATGGCTGTCGCCCGACAAATCCTCGATGGGGCGCACCGTGACGCCCGGCAGCTGCAGATCGACGATGACCTGCGAGAGCCCCTTGTGCCGATCCTCGCTGCTGCCGGAAGTGCGCACCAGCGCGATCATGTACCGGCAGTGGTGGGCGTTGGTGGTCCAGATCTTCTGGCCATTGAGCACAAAGCCCTTGTCGTTGGGCGTGGCGCGCGTCTTCACGCTGGCCAGGTCCGAGCCGGAATTGGGCTCGCTCATGCCGATGCAGAAAAACGCCTCGCCGCGGCAGACCTGGGGGATGTAGAAGCGCTTCTGCGCCTCGGTGCCGTATTTCAGGATCAGCGGCGCGCTCTGGCGGTCGGCAATCCAGTGCGAACCCACGGGCGCGCCGCAGGCCAGGTATTCCTCGACCAGCACATAGCGCGTAAAGGCGCTGCGCCCGCCGCCGCCGTATTCCCTGGGCAGGGTCACGCCTATCCAGCCCTTTTGCCCCAGCTTGCGGCTCAACTCGGCGCTGTAGCCGCCCCAGGAGCGAGCGCGGATATGAGCGGGCAAGCTCTTGGTCGCCTCGGCGAGAAAAGCGCGCACCTCGGCGCGCAGCGCCTCGTCCTCGGGCGGGATGGTGGTGAGCGAGAGAGATTGCAAGGTCGACATGAAAGAAACGCAGCAACAGCGCCAGAGCGACGCCCAAACCACTGTAGTCAGCCGCTTGCGTGATGTCTAATATTAAAAAACCTGTTTTCAATATCGTTTGAATATCGACATGAACCTGCGCCAACTCCAGCAGTTCGTCACCCTGGCCGAGACGGGCAACTTTCACCGCGCGGCCGAAAAGCTGTTCATGGCGCAGCCGCCGCTGTCGGTGTCGATACGCAAACTCGAAGGTGAACTGGCGTGCGAGCTGTTCGAGCGCACCACCACTGGCGTGCTGCTGACCGCCGCGGGCCATGCCATGCTGGCCGACGCGCGCCTGGCGCTGGCGCACGCGCAGCGCTGCCGCCAGGCAGTGCAGGACGCGCGCGAGGGCGAGGGCGGCGTGGTGCGCCTGGGCTTTGTCGGCACGGCCACGTTTGCGCTGCTGCCGGCGCTGATTCCGTCGCTGCGCCAGCACCTGCCCAAGATCCGGCTGGAGCTGACCGAGGCGACGACCAGCGAGATTTTGCAAGGATTGCTCGAGCGGCGCTTCGACGCCGGCCTGCTGCGCTACCCGCTGCCCGACCCGGCGGGCTTTGACGTGCTGGCGCTCGAACGCGACGCATTCGTGCTGGCCGTGAGCACGCACAGCGCGCTGGCCGCGCACGACGCCATTGCGCTGAGCGCTGCGGCGCACGAACCCTTCATCATGTACCCGCACGGCCCGGTGCCGGGGCTGGCCGCGCTGGCGCAGATGCGCTGCCAGTTCTCGGGCTTTGTGCCGCGCGTGACGCAGGAAGCCATGCAGGTGCAGACCATTTTGAGCCTGGTGGCCGCCGGCCTGGGCGTAGCGCTGGTCGCCGGCGTGGCCCAGCGCGTTTTGCCCGCCGGCGTGAAATGCCTGCGCCTCACAGACAACCCCGCCGGCTTTCACCTGGGCATTGCGCTGGCGCGCCTGGCAGGCGAACCCAACCGCGTGGTGCAGCGCTTTGCCGAGCACGCACTGCACTGCGCCAGCGCGGCCCACGCGCAAGGCGGAAGCTGAGGGGCGACGATCCGTCCCAGACGGTTATCCCGGCCGCTGCTCGTCCAGGCTGGTGATGGCGTAGCCCTTGTCGCGCAGCTGCTGCCCGGGCTGCTCTATGCCCAGCTCGGGCCAGCGCTTGGCCTCTTCGTTGAGGTCTTTGCCCTGGGCATGGCGCTCCCAGTCCAGGTTGGTGACCTCCTGGGGTAGCACTTTGTTCTCGGGCACGACCAGGTAGGAGAAGCGCCCCTGGGCCTCGGCTCGGCGATAGATGTCCACACGCATGTCAGATCCTCGATCAAGAGAGAGCCATCACTCTACCCCTCACCCTCCAATCGCGGCACACAAACCATGCCAGTGCCGCGTCCCCTTCACGCCAATGGCGCGGAAACCCCAGGCCCAACCCCAACAATGGCGCGAGTACGGCGCGCGCGCCGTACCATCGCGCCATGCAACAAAGCGACGTTCTGATCATTGGCGCCGGCCCGGCCGGCCTGTCCCTGTCGATTGCGCTGGCCCAGGCCGGGCTGCGCAGCACGGTGCTGGAGATGCAGACCGAGGCCCAGCTGGCCGATCCTGCGCCCGACGGGCGCGAGATTGCGCTGACCCACCCCAGCGTGGCGCTGCTGCAGCGCCTGGGCCACTGGCAGCAGCTGCAGGCGCACGAGATCGGCCTGCTGCGCAGCGCCCAGGTGCACGACGGCCCGGTCGGCCAGCACGGATCGATGCTGCTGCACGCCGGCGGCACCGGGCTGGATCACCTGGGCTCTATCGTGCCCAACCAGGCGCTCAAGCGCACGGCGTATGCGGTGGCTTCCAAGCTCGACGAGGTGCGGATTCTGAGCGGCGTGCGCGTGACCTCGGTCAGCGTCTCGCCCGACCACGCCGAGCTGCACTACGTGCCCGCCGACCAGCCCGACGCCGCGCCCGTGCGCCTGCAGGCGCCGCTGCTGGTGGCCGCCGACAGCCGCTTTTCCGCCGTGCGCCGCCAGCTGGGCATTGGCGCGGCGATGACCGACTTTGGCCGCACCGTCATCGTCAGCCGCTTTCGCCACGAACTCCCGCACCACGAGACGGCGCACGAATGCTTTGGCTATGAGCGCACGCTGGCCATCCTGCCGCTGCCCGATGATGTGGAGGACGCCAGCCCGCTGTGTTCGGCCGTCGTCACCGCCGGCACGCACGAAGCGCAGGAGCTGCTGGCCCTCTCACCCGAAGACTACGCCGCTGTCGTGCAACAACAGTTCCAGGGGCGGCTGGGCGCGATGGAGCCCGTCGGCGAGCGCCACGCCTACCCGCTGGTCGCCGTCTACGCCCACCGCTTTGCCGGCACACGCTGCGCGCTGCTGGGCGACGCGGCCATTGGCATGCACCCGGTCACTGCGCACGGCTTCAACCTGGGGCTGGCGGGCGTCGAGCGCCTGTCGCAGGCCGTGGCCACGGCGCGCTCACGCGGCCACGACATCGGCGCGGCCAGCGTGCTGCAGCACTACGCCAGCGCCCAGCAGCGCCACGGCTGGCCGCTGTACCAGGGCACCAACGCCATCGTGCGCCTGTACACCGACACGCGCACCCCCGCGCGGCTGCTGCGGCGCGCGGTGCTGGCCGGTTCCAACCGCCTGCCGCCGCTGCAGGCGCTCATCGTCAGCCAGCTGACGGGCCGGCGTCCGGCCTGGCCGCGGGCCATGCACTGAGGAGTTTCGCGAACAGGCCTATACCGCGATACGGCACGACGGCGCAACGCGACACTGCCGTCCTGTACTGGATCAACACCCTGTTCGACTGCTACCATTGGTGCAAGCGCTCGCCTTCCGCCTCACTCTTGCCGAATAAAAGCATATTCAAACGCAGAGAAGATGCACAAAAGCGTGTTTGTTCACGAGTTCCACAAATGCAAAGCATGGAGTTCGAATCATGGACAAGAATCCCATCGCCAAGGGGTGGTGGCAAACCCTTCCAGGAGTTTTGACGGCCGTCGCTGCCGTCATCACGGCCATCGCGGGGTTGGTCGCGGCGCTGCACCAAACCGGTTTGTTTGACTCTTCGCAAGCCAAGCCGGTGATTGCGCGCAGCGACCCCAAGCCGCCCGAAACCAGCAAACAAGCCCCTGTCGCGGCAGGCGCACCCGGCGCTGCGGCAGGCCAGGAGGCCGCCCCTCACAATGCCGCGCTCCCCTCTGGGCAACAAGTCCGGATCGGGCAGGTGGTTTACAACATATGATCAATTGGCGTCGATCGTTATGCCCCTGGAAAGCGCTTGCTGGTCTTTCAAGTGCAAATGACGAACAACGACAGGTATGACGCCAATTTCTGGGATCGTTCGTTTCGCCTGCTGGTCGGCAACCAGCCCCAGGCACCCACCAACGAACTCAACCAGCTCGTCGCCAGCCATGCCGCGATGGACGGCACCGTCGAGTTCGTGGTTGCGGATGACGTGAGCGAGGTCGTCCTGCAAATTGGCGATCCTGACAACGACGCAGCCACCATTCCCATCCGCCTGAAATAGCGATAACGGCGATGCAGCCGCTCTACAGCGGGAAAAACTCTGTGTAGACCAGCCGCTCCTCGACCACGCGGCGCTGCAGCTTGCGCCCGCCGGCGGTCTCGGCCACGAAGCGGTCGGTGTAGTAGCGCTCGAACTCGCGAATCACCAGGCGCCGCGGCGCCTTGCCCTGGTCTGCGGGCAGTTGGAACGACGCACGCCAAACGGCCAGGTCGAACAAATCCTTGAACCGGTCGAGATCCGTAATGGCCCCCGGCTGGCGCTGCAGCTCGATGCTGGTATCAAAGCGCAAGGCCTCGCCCAGCCGGCTTTGGCGCGTGACCTGCGTGGGCGCCACCACTTGCGGCGCTTGCGCCGGCTGCGCGAAAAGGTCCGGCAGGCGCGGCAGCGGCAGCCTGGGCGGCACGATCACCACTCCCGGCACGCGCTCGGGCTGCTGGCCCGGGGGCAGGGCCTGGCCGTCGGCAAGCACGGCCACGTCGCTCCAGGCCAGGTCGGA
Source organism: Comamonas faecalis (assembly GCF_039538025.1). Classification (NCBI taxonomy): domain Bacteria; kingdom Pseudomonadati; phylum Pseudomonadota; class Betaproteobacteria; order Burkholderiales; family Comamonadaceae; genus Comamonas; species Comamonas faecalis. The sequence continues at coordinate 113,717 of NZ_BAABBP010000003.1, read as the reverse complement.
GTCGAGCTTGGCGTCGCGCTCTTGCAGCACCAGCTCGACGCGGTTGCGCCCGCCTTCGATCTCGCTGCCGGGCTGGGGCTGCAGCGAGATGTTCAGGTGCGGCGAATCGTTGTACAGGCGCATCGGGCCCTGGGCCGGCACCGGGCCGTACAGCGCCATGTCCCAGGCGCCGGCAGCGCCCTGGCGCAGCACGGCGCGCCGGTGCGCCAGCAGCTGGGCAAACTCGGTGAGCACGGTGCGCGAGACGCTCAAACGATCGAGCGACTGCGGCTGCCAGCGCACCAGCGACAGGCGCACAAACGGCATATAGCTGTTGCCCACGTCGAGCTCGATGTCGGCAAACCACAGGCGGCGCTGCGCGTCCCACTGCACGCGGTGGCCAACGACGAGCACCTGGCGGCCCGGCAGTTCGAGCAGCTCGACGCTGGCGCTGGCCACCTGGGCGGTGAAATGGCGCGCCTGGCTGGCCTCCTTGGGCAGGGCCGAGTCAAACATCGGGTCCAGCCCCCACTGCGTGACGTAGGGCTGCAGCTCGGGCGCCAGCGCGCCAAAGCGCTGGCCTTCGGGCTGCAGCACCACGCCCAGCAGCTCGCCGTCGCCCGAGCTGAACCAGGGCCGGTCAAGGTAGACGCGCAGGCCGCCGCCCAGCCGCTCGCTGGTGCGCTGCGCCTGGCCGGGCGCCAGGTCGCGCTGCCAGCCCAGCGTGGGCACGGTGTAGATCACCACGGGTACGTCGGGCGCGGCGCTGCTGAGCAGGGCAACGCCCTGGGGCTGAGCGCCCTCCACGTCGAACAGCACGGGCGCTCCGGGGTCGGTGTCGGCGCCCAGCAGTGCTCGCCGCTGCAGTGCAAACGGCCCGGCGCGCGTGACCAGCTCCGTCTGCGCGTAGAGCGCGGGCGGCAGGTATTCGCGAAAGCGCGTGGTGGCGCGCAAGCGGTAGCGCACCAGGCGAAAGCGGGTGTCGCCCAGCTCGTGGCGATTGCCCAGCGCGCGATCGCCCTTGCCCCCTCCGGCGTTGCCCGCGGGCGGGCGCTGCGCCTGGGCCTGGGCTGCCAGATAAAAAGTGTTGTCGTGGTTTTCGGGCAGCGCAATTTCGGCCAGGACTGCGCGCACCTGGGTGCGCCGCTGCGGGCCGGGCTGGCTCGGGTCGTCTATCCACTCGTCCCATTCGGCCTCGACCTCTACCTTGCCGCTGCTCGGCCCGTGCAACTGCACAAAGGCGTCGAGGTCGGCAAAGCTGTCGCCCGCTTCGCGGTGCACTTGGATCTTGTCGATGCGCGGCGTGCAGATGGGCTGCTGCGTGGCGTGCACCAGCACCAACGGGCGATTGGGGGTGACCATCCAGTGCAGCCCCAGCAGCGCATGCAGGGCAATGACTTGCTGCAGGCCGCTGGACGCGGCCCAGTGCGGCAGGGCCAGCTGCTGCATGCGCTGGGGGTGGACAAAGCTGGCGTAGCGCAGCCGCGCGACATGGCCTTTGCGCACAAAGAGCGTGAGCACGCGCTGCGCGGCGTCCCACTGCGGCAAGTCCTGCGCGCCCAGGGGCTCTTCGAAGCAGGATTCCTCGGCAAGAGAGGCCGGATCGTCGCGCTCGGCCAGCACGATGCGCAGGCCGGTGCTGTCGGGCCAGGCCTTGGCGTAGCGCACCAGCAGCACCAACTGCTGGTTGGGCCCGAGCACGACGAGCGCATCGGGCCCCAGCTCCATGGGCTGGGTGATGCCGATGCGCTGCATGTCGGCATTGGTCGCGCCGTGGATGGCCACGCCGGCGGCCAGCGGGTCGGGCAGGTAGGGCGTGATGACCTGATCCTGGCGATGCACGACGTACTGCCCGCCCACCAGCCGCTCGCCCGTGGGGTGCTGGGCGTCGGGCAGCCTGGGCGGTACGTCCTTGGTCTGTGCTGCGGCGTCAACCGAAGCGGGCGTCACCAGCTCGACCTGGCTGCCCGGCAGCTTGTCGTACAGCGTGCCCGCCTCGCGCGCGGCGATGGCGTAGGCGGTCTTGACGCGGTCGGCGTCGCCGCTGCCTATGGCTTCGTCGAACAGGCCGTGCTGCTCGCACTGCAGCTGCGAGGCCTTGGGCGGCACCAGGTGGCGCTCGCAAGTGGCCAGGTATTCGAAATCCGCCGATACATCGAGCTGCACCGCCTCGGCAAAGTCGGGGGTTTGCAGGTAGTCGCGCGGCGAGACGCCGGCATTGCTGCGCAGCACCAGGCGTTCGAGCGACTCGCCCTCGCTCACGCGGCGGGCGTGCACCAGCGCCGGCGGGTCGACGGGTTCGAGGCGCAGATAGCTCACGGCCTCGGTCGCCTGTTCGTTCTTGCTCTTGCGCAGGCTGGCGTCGTCCGGCTGCAGGCTGTTGCCCGCCAGGTCGACGACGCGCGCGCGCAGGCGGTAGCTCCAGCCAAAGCGCAGCCGCGGCAGGCTGCCCGGCGCGGCGCGAAAACGCGCCACCAGGCCGTTGCCCTGGCTGGCGACGGCGTCCACGCTCTGCACCGCCTCGCCCTGCAGGCCGCTGCCCTCCTCCTGCACGGCGGCAATCGTGCGCCCGGGGCGCTCGGCCACCAGGCTCCAGCCCGTCCAGCGAAACAGCGCCTCATGCAGATAGTGGTCGTCGCCGCCGTCGCCGCTGGTGCTGGCGCCCTTCACATAGCCCTCGTCGGGCCCAAACGCCAGTGCCTGGCCGGTGCGCGCCAGCCGGTAGTCGCCCACGCGCGCGCACAGGCTGTGCCAGGCGCCGTCCTGGGGCTGCACGTCGACGCGGTAGCCGCGCAGCACGTCCTCGGCGTACAGCACGATGCGCTCGGACTCGGCGGCCGATGTCTCGATGGCTTTGTTTTTCAGCGCCGTGGCCGCCGCCGTCGTGGCCACCTGGGCCGCGCGCCCGTGGCGCGAAATGCCCAGGCCGCCCGAGCGCAGCGCGGCCAGGCCCTGGCGGTCGCCGGTGGTGTAGGTCACCTCGCCGTGGCTGCCCGGGGCAAAGCTGCGCGCCAGCAGGTTTTGCGCCGTCAGGCCGAAGTTGACGCTCTTGAGCCCCGCGCCGTCCACGTCGAGCTGGAACACGTCGAAGTCGCTGCGCAGCTTGCGGTTGGATTCCAGCGTGCGGTCGTGCGCCTCGGCCAGCGCCAGCAGGCCGTCGGCGTGGTCGCTGGTACGGCTGCGCGTGACGAAGCGCTCGGCCGTGGCCTGCCAGGCGGTCTGCGGATAGCGGTCGCTTTTGCTGTCGTGGCCAGGCCAGGAAATCAGCTGCACGCCCAGCTCGCCCGTGGCCTCTTTCTCCTGGCGCAGCGCGGCGGCAATCGGGTTGTCCGCCGGCAGGACGACGTCGATGACCAGCCCCAGCGCGCGCAGCAGGGCCGGTGTGTCGGCGTAGGACGCGATGATGCGGTGAAAGTCGTATTCGGGCTCCTCGGGCGCGGGAGCCACGCCTTCAAAACTGGGCCGGCGCAGAGCCTGCTCGGCCGGCGTGGCCGGGCGGCGGCGGTAAAAGCGGTTGGCCTGGTACAGGTCGTATTCGGCGGCGCTGCGAAACTGCGCCATCAGCGGTGCATCCGGCCTGTTCAGCACCGGGTCTTGCCAGTCGGTGGGCAGCACGCGGATGGTGAACTCGCCCCCGCTGGCATCCACCTTGCCATCAATGCCTACGCGGGGCGCGCGGTAGCGGCCCTCGGGGCCAAAGACCTGGCGGTTGATCTGCTGCTCGACGTTTTTCTCGCCCGCGGGGCCAAAGAAGCGGTCGAGGCCGGGCGCCATGGTGTAGAGCGGCTGGCGGCCCAGGTTGGTGCGTTCGACGCGCGTGCCCAGGTCGGTCAGCATGTCCTGCAGGCCCGGGTGGGCCTGGCTCCAGGGCAGCAGCGTGGGCAGCTCGGTGGGCGACTGCGTGGCCAGCCGGCCATAGTGCTGGCGCACAAAACCCTGCACATTGCGCACGGAGAACGAGCGCAGGTTGACGCGGCTCATGTCGGTGAAGACAAAGCCGGCCACCGGCGTGTCGGGGCCCAGCAGCGCGTCCCACAGCGCGGCGTCGGTCTGGCCCTGGCGCTCCACCGGAAAGACCTTGCCGCCGATGCACAGGCCCAGCGCCAGGCCGTCGAGCGTCTTGGGCCAGTTGTGAAAGTCGCTGTAGGCGGGCGCGCCCAGGTGGTGCTCGCTCTCTTTTTGCGGCCTCAAACGCGGCGCGACGACGATGGACAGGCGCGGCCGGCCCTGCGCGTCCCAGCCGTGGGGCAGCGCGGTCCAGACGATGGTTTGGATGGCCATGGCGGATCTCCCTCGAACGGGTTGGACTGGTTTTCAGGCAAAGGCGTCGCAGTAGTCGCGCCAGGCGTATTGCGTCTGCTGGCCGGCCTGGGTGTCGATCAGGGCCAGCTCGTCGGCCAGTGGCAGGCTGGGGTCAAGGCCCAGCAGGTCGCGCAGGCTGGGGTCGCCGTTGGAGCCGGCGAACTTGCGCTCGCAGCGCACGGTGACGCTGGTGGAGAACAAAAACACCTCGACCTCGATGGTCAGCTGCGCCATGCCGACGGCCTTGCCGCTTTCGAACTCGTAGCGCAGCTCCAGGTACAGCTCTAGCGAGGCGGTGATCAAGCCGAGCACGCTCACATAGCCGCCCAGGCGGAAGTAGCCGGTCAGCGAGGCGGCGTCCTGCTCCATGCGAAAGTAAATGCCGGCCATGACGTGCACGCCGCCCGATGCCACGCCGAAGTTCATCGACACCGAGGCGCCGAACTCGAACGCCGCCTCCAGAATCTGCACGCCCTTGGGGTCGACGGTGACGCCAAAAAACCCGCCGCCGCCAAACATGCACACGGTCAGGTTGAACGGCTGCTCGCGCGTGCAGAAATTGAAGCGCGCGGCCAGCGGCTGGCCGATGAAGGGCACGGTGACGGCCGCTGCCAGCGACAGGTTGGTGAGCGACAAAACGCCCACCGCCACATTGGGCAGGGCCAGCGAGAAACCCGCCTCGATGCCCTGGGCGCTGATGTCCAGGTAGGGCGGGTCGGAAAAGCCGTCGAGCGGGATGAGGTCGCGCAGCGTCTCGACGAAGGACAGCGGGCCAAGAAACTTGATGTCGGTCAGGCGCACGTCGACATTCATCTTGGCGCCGCTGTCGACGTTGAACTCGATCTTCTCGAAGTTCAGCTCCAGAAAGGCCGCGGCGCCGATCAGCACCAGGTCGAAGTGCTTGAGCCCGCACACCACCTCGATCTTGGGCGTGCCGCCGCTCTTTTTGACACGCGCCACCACCACCACCTTGAAGCCGTGCGGGTCGTTGGCGCGAAAGATTGGCGCGCCGGTGCTGGGCCAGTTGGTGATTTCGGGCGCCCAGTCAAAGCGCACGACCAGCTCCTCGCCGAGCAGATTTTGCAAAAACGTGAGCAGGTCGCCCGCGCCGCTCAGCACCTCGCTCACGTCGTCCAGCGCGCCCAGAATCATCTTGCGTGGCGCGCCTTCGAGCAGGTACAGCTTGGCCAGCGTGCTGCGCACGGTCTGGAGGGAGTCCTTCACCGCTTGGAGCTTCTCGGCCAGTTTTTCAGGTTTGGAGAGCGCCTCTTCGAGCGCAGCGCCGTCGCCGACGATGTCGGCCAGCGCCTGGTACAAGGCGGTTGCTTGTGGGATCAGTTGCTCCAGCGTCTTGAGGTCTTGCAGCAAGGCCTTGGCCTGGCCCGCCATGGCCAGCACCGACTGCGCCAGGCCCGAGGGCAGCGGCGCAGCGCGCACCACGTCGACTACATGGTCAATCCTGTCCACAACGGTATCCGCGTTGTCGGGCAGGCTGGCCAGTGCATTCCCTATGGCGTCGACGCTGGTACCGGCGGACACGCTGTCGAGCTGGTTCCACACCACACCGAGTGCATCCTGGAAGTCCGTCAGCGCCGATTGCAGCTGCGCCACGCTGCTGACCGGCAGCCCCTTGGCCTGCGCCAGCTGGTCATCGACCAGGCCTTGCACAACGCCCAGGGCGGCCTTGCCCAGGGCGCTGGAGTCGGCCCCCAGATCGCGCAGAAACTCGTAGGCGCGCACCAGCGCACCGACGAAGGCCTCGACCTTGGTCGACGCCTCGGAGACGAATTGCGGGATTTTCTGCGGCGCGCCGCCAACGCTGGCAATGCTCTTGAGCACCTCGCCCAGCGGAATGCAGCCAAACAGCAGTGGCAGCGGCAGGTTGCCGATGCCGCCCGGAAACAGGTCGGCGCCGGTGATGTTGCTGCCCGCGACGAATTTGCCGGGCGCCACCGACACCGGCCCGGCCATGCGCGAGAGCGCGCGCGGCGCCATATTGGGCATGACGAAGCCGCCCGAGCGGTCGCCCTGGGACGAGAAATCGAGCTGCGCGCCGCCTGCGTCCTGGTCGGCAACATCGACGTCGACAAACACCTCGCCGACGTTGTCCTCAAACCCTTTTTCCAGGTAATGCGCGTTCCACGTCAGCGCGTTGCTGGCGCTCGCACCGGTGAGCTGCGCCAGTGCCGGAATGCGCGCCTCGACCCGCGTGACCGAGGGGTAGAACAGCGGGCGCTGCAAGCCCTGCGAGTAGTCGCGCAGGCCGTTGCCCTTGGCCCGCACCTGCGCGCCAAAGCTGACGTATTGCGCCTCCACCGCCGTATCTCCCGCGCGGGTGCTGAGCGCCAGCGCCATGCGCTGGCCCTTGAAGGCGGCAGTGCGCCACTCGCTGCGCGCATTCCAGTCGGCCTGGGCCGTATCGGCATGACCCTGGGCGGCCGTGTAGTCGGGAGTCAGCTTCCCCGCCACAAGCTTGCGCGGGCTGGCGCGGCTGCTGTCCATGAAGATGAGCGGCAGCTCAAAACCCACGCGGCGTCCGTCGATGTCGGTGCCGACGCAGCGAAATGCAAACGGCTTACCGCCCACACAGGGCCAGAACATGCTCTGGCCCTGCGCGCCAATCCTGGCCGCGCCGTCGGTGGGCTTGTCCAGGTCGGGCGTGACCGTGGTCAGGATGCGCACCTGGTTGAACGGCATCTGGCGCGCAAAGCTGCGTCCTTGCGGGTCGACGAGCTGCGGGTCGACGTAGTCGCGCTGGCGCTCGCGGATGACGATGAACATGCGCTGGCGCACAAACGCCGGGTTGCCGGCCAGCCCGTTGTGGAACTTGCGCTCGCTCACCTTGATCAGCGCCACGCGGTGGCCGAAGGGAAACAGAAAACCCTTGTAGACCACGCGCACCCAATGGTCGCGCCCCATGGCGGCGCGGTGGCTCCACTCCTCGAGCGGCAGGCCGGGCGGATCCCATTCGCCCCGGCTGTCGAGCCAGCCGCCCAGCGCCGAGAGCATGAGCAAATGGGTGTCGATGGTCTGCGGCGCGTAGTTGGCCTCCGAGAAATTGGACGACGAATGGGCAATCTGCACCCGGTCGAAGTCGCTCAGCGTGGTGAGAAACGGCCCGCCCGAGGTGGTGCTGGGCGGCAGGTCGTCCGTCGTGGGGAACGTGCCCCGCATGGGCTTGGCCGGATCCGACCCTTCGCCCATCAGCGCCCAGACGGCGCGCAGCGTGCGCGCGGCATCGGGGCGGGGCGGCTCGATGGTCTGGCCATCCACTGCGGGGCCGACCAGGCGCGTATGCCACAGCTCGGTGCGCCGGGTGAGCGCCGACACCACGGGCGCGCCGGCGTGCTGCAGCCGCTCATCCCGATGGGGCGAGACGATGAGCCGCCACGGCAGCTCGATCGCCGTTTGCGTGGCCGCTGGCGCGGCCGGCCGCGGCTTGAGAACGGGCCGGGGAATCGGTAGATGCGGCAGCTGCTGGACGGGCGTGCCCAACTGCGCCGCGCTGGCGGCAAGCAGACCGCCACGCGCGGCCAGCACGCTGGCGGCGTTGGTGCCCGTTGCCAGCAGCCGGGTGCGCAGCGCACCCAGCGCCAGGCGCGCGGCGGTATTCGCCGTTTTCACGCCAAGCAGCTGATCGAGCGGCAGTTGCACGATGGGCGGCGCAAGCGCTGCAGGCTGGGGCGCCAGCGCATTGGCCGCCACCGACAGTGGCAGCTGCATGCAGGCTTCGAGCACCCCCTGCAAGGTATAAGGCGCACTGAAGCCGTCGGGCACCTCGAAGACCACGCGCGACTCGCCGGCAATGCGTGCGCGCAGCGGTATGGGCATTTGCGCGCCCGGATCTGTGCCGGTGGTGGGGGTGGGTTTGCCCAGGCTGTCGAGATACTTCTGTTCCTGGTCGTGGCTCTTGCTCTGTTTCTGGTCGTTTTGCTCATCCTCCGAAGGCTGTTTTTCGTAAAACACTTCCTCGGCAATGTTTTGCGGCGGAAAGTGCAGCACGATCTGGCTGCTGCCCTTGGCCTGCTTGACCACCGTCGGCGGCGACCCCGGCGAGATCTTGAGGTTGACCAGCTCCACGCGCAGGGCTAGCAGATCGTCAGCACGCGCGACGGGTGCACCCGCGCGCCCTGCACTGAACAGATTGCCCTGCGCCGAGGGCCGCACCAGAATGGGCGGAATGGGAATCGGCTTGATCGGCCCCACCGGCGGCACAGGCACGATCGGCGGGATCGGCCCAATGGGCGGGATCGGCGGGATCGACACGGCGGGAATATTGAGCTTGGGGACGGTAGGCGGCGTGGGCGGCACCGGGGTGGGCGGCTCGGGGTGAATGGGCGCCACGGGCTCTTCGGGGCGCGGGATCACCGGTGGAAGCGACGAGCCAAGGATTGGCGCCTTGACGGTGGGCGCCTTGACGACGGGAGCCTTCACCGCAGCCGCTGGCTTGGGTTGCGCTGGAGCCGCTGCGGGCGGCGCCGCTGGTGGCGCTGCGGCTGCGGGCGCCCGCAGCACCGGCGCTCTGGCCGGCGTGGCCGGAGCCGGCTTGGACACCACCTTGTCCTTGGCCGCTGCCGCCTTGGGCGCGGCAGGCAGCTTGCGTTTGCTCGATTTGTCTTCGGCCATGGCGCACTCCCGGATGGTTGGGCTGTTCGCGCCACTCTAGCCAGCAAGCCCCTGTACGTCCGGGTATTCAAAGTAACAGCGCGTTCATGCGGCCCACCGTTCAGGCCACATTTGTCACCGCAACACCGTCGTTCATGGGTTGCTGGCGCAGTCCGGACGGGTTGTTTGCCGTACGCAAAGTTGCAACTGTTGCAAGAGTGCGTGCCCAAGCCTCTACCATCGCGCCACCCAAACCAAGGAGAAAAAACATGGGCTTGTTGCAATGGAAGGAGCGCCCGGCACAGGCGCTGCAGGCGGGTGGCGTGATCGGTCCCGACGAGCGCCTGCCCTGGGGGCAGACCACGCTGATGGGCGTGCAGCACGTCATCGCGATGTTCGGCTCGACGGTGCTGGCGCCCATTCTGATGGGGTTCGACCCCAACCTGGCGGTGTTCATGAGCGGTATCGGCACGCTGATCTTCTTCCTGATCACCGGCGGCAAGGTACCCAGCTACCTGGGCTCGTCGTTCGCCTTCATCGGCGTGGTGGTGACGGCCACGGGCTATGCCGGCCAGGGGCTCAACGCCAACATCGGCCTTGCGCTGGGCGGCATCATTGCCTGCGGCGCGGTGTATGCGCTGGTGGGCGTGGTGGTGCACCTGATCGGCACCGGCTGGATCGAGCGCTTCATGCCGCCGGTGGTGACCGGCGCGGTGGTGGCGGTGATCGGGCTGAACCTGGCCGGCATTCCCGTCAAGAACATGGCGGCCAACAATTTCGAGGCCTGGATGCAGGCGCTCACCTTTGTCTGCGTGGCGCTGGTGGCGGTATTCACGCGCGGCATGGTGCAGCGCCTGCTGATTCTGGTCGGGTTGATCGCCGCCAGCGTGCTGTACGCGGTGTTCACCAATGGGCTGGGAATGGGCAAGCCGCTCGATCTGTCGGGCGTGGCCGCCGCGCCGTGGCTGGGCATGCCGCAGTTCCACGCGCCGGTGTTCAGCGCGCCGGCCATGTTGCTGATCGTGCCGGTGGTCATCATTCTGGTAGCCGAGAACCTGGGCCACATCAAGGCGGTGACCGCGATGACGGGCAAGAACCTCGACGTCTACATGGGCCGTGCCTTTCTGGGCGATGGCCTGGCCACCATGGTCAGCGGTGCGGCCGGCGGCACCGGCGTGACCACCTATGCCGAAAACATCGGCGTGATGGCGGCCACGCGCATCTACTCGACCGCGGTGTTCCTGGTGGCGGCGCTGATCGCCGTGCTGCTGGGCTTCTCGCCGAAGTTCGGCGCGCTGATCCAGGCCATCCCGCTGCCGGTGATGGGCGGTGTGTCCATCGTCGTCTTCGGACTGATCGCGATTGCCGGCGCGCGCATCTGGGTGGACAACCGCGTGGATTTCTCGCAGACGCACAACCTGATCGTCGCGGCCATCACGCTCATCCTGGGCACGGGCGAGTTCACGCTGAAGTTCGGCGACTTTGCGCTCGGCGGCATCGGCACCGCGACGTTCGGCGCCATCGTGTTGCACGCGCTACTGGCGCCACGCAGGGCCGGCCACCAGCGCTGAAACGAATACGGCGCATGCCTCGCAGGCTTCAAATCAGACGAGCGGGGACTTCACCGAATCAAGGGTAAACCCTTATAAGGTTTACCCTTGATTTTGCACGCACAGCGCTACGATCGTCCTCCGACCGAATTCACCGCGGCCGCCCTGGGCGGCCTTTTTACGTCGTGACTGGAGTGTGATTCCGATGGCCCTGGCTGACCGCGTTCGCTACGCAGACTTTCTTTCCCGCACCATGAGCGCCGAGCAGGCCGCCCGGTTCATCTCGCACGGCGACACCGTCGGCATGAGCGGCTTTACCGGCGTGGGCCACCCCAAGGCGCTGCCCCAGGCGATCGCCGCGCGCGCCAGCGCCGCCCATGGCGCGGGCGATCCGTTCAAGATCAACCTGTGGACCGGCGCGTCCACCGCGCCGGAGGTCGACGGCGCACTGGCCGCTGCCGGCGCGATCGCCCAGCGCCTGCCCTACAACTCCGACCCGTCGGCACGCCGCCAGATCAACGCCGGCGAGATCGACTACATCGACATGCACCTGTCGCACGTGGCCCAGCACGCCTGGTTCGGCTTTCTGGGCAAGATGGACGTGGCAGTGATCGAGGTGGCCGGCGTGACCGCCGACGGCCTCTTGATTCCGTCCAACGCCGTGGGCAACAACAAGACCTGGCTGCAGATCGCCGACCGCGTGATCCTGGAAGTCAACACCCGCCTGCCCCTGCGCATCGAGGGCATGCACGACATCTACAACGGCACGGCGCTGCCCCCGCGGCGCATGCCGATCTCGCTCACCCACGCCGACAACCGCATCGGCGAGCCCTATCTGCACGTCGACCCGGCCAAGGTGGTGGCCATCGTCGAGACCAGCGCGCTGGACCGCGACAACGTGTTCGCCCAGCCCGACGCGAACTCCAACCGCATTGCACAGTTCATCATCGACTTTCTCGCCCACGAGGTGAAGATGGGCCGCCTGCCCCAGCAGATGCTGCCCATCCAGTCGGGCGTGGGCAACGTGGCCAACGCAGTGCTCGCCGGCCTGCTGCACAGCCCGTTCGAGAAGCTGCTGGGCTTTACCGAGGTGCTGCAGGACGGCATGCTCGACCTGCTGCGCGCGGGCAAGATGGCACGCGCCTCGGCCACCGCCATCTCGCTGTCGCGCGCCGCCTACGAGGACTTCGAGAACAACATCGACTTCTACCGCGACCGCGTCATCCTGCGTCCGCAGGAGATCAGCAACCACCCCGAGCTGGTGCGCCGCCTGGGCGTGATCGCGATGAACTCGATGATCGAAGCCGACATCTACGGCAACGTCAACTCCACCCACCTGATGGGTTCGAGCATGATGAACGGCATCGGTGGCTCGGGTGACTTTGCGCGCAACGGCTACCTGTCGTTCTTCGTCACCCCCTCGGTCGCCAAGGATGGCGCGATCAGCTGCATCGTGCCCATGGTCTCGCACGTCGACCACACAGAGCACGACACGCAGATCATCGTCACCGAACAGGGCCTGGCCGACCTGCGCGGCCTGGCGCCGCGCAAGCGCGCGCGGGCCATCATCGAGCACTGCGCCCACCCGGACTTCCGCCCGATGCTGCTGGACTACTTCGAGCGCGCCAGCCGCCAGGGCGCGCAGCACACGCCGCACCTGCTGGGCGAGGCACTGAGCTGGCACCAGCGCTACCTGGACACAGGCAGCATGCACGCCTGACGCACCCCGCGCATCGCACCGGGTGCGCGCAGGCCGCAGGGTCTTGTAACGGCTGGGACAGCCACGGCGTGGACGCCGCCAATAATGAACGGGTTTGGAACCGCGCCCGTGCGTGCAGTGCGCGGGCTCTTTCATGAGAGATCCCATGCCCATCTGGACCCAACCCATCACCCTAGCCCAGCTCAACGCGATGAGCGCCAACACGGCCGTATCGCACCTGGGCATCGAATTCACCGAAATCGGTGACGACTTCCTGCGCGCGCGCGTACCGGTCGACCAGCGCACGCGCCAGCCCTACGGCCTGCTGCACGGCGGCGTCAGCGTGGTGCTGGCCGAAACCATGGGCTCGGTCGGCGCCGCCTGCAGCAGCCCCGAGGGCCACCGCGCCGTGGGCCTGGACATCAACGCCAACCACCTGCGCTCGGCCACCAGCGGCTGGGTGACCGGCACGGCGCGCCCGGTGCACATCGGCCGCACCACCCAGGTCTGGCAGATCGACATGGTCAACGAGGCCGGCGAGCTGACCTGCGTCTCGCGCATCACCATGGCCATCCTGGCGCCGCGCTGAGCGGCGCGCGACGAGCCCTATTGATTCGACCCTTTGAAGTAGCAATTTTTCGTCATTGCGGCGAAGGCCGCAATCCATGACTTCCTCTCAAAGGCACTGGATCCCGGCCTTCGCCGGGATGACGAGTTCAAACATCACAAGGCCGGAGCAATAGTCAGGGAGCGTCGATCAGCACGACGCGAAAGTCGTTCACGTTGGTGCGCGTGGGGCCGGTGACGACTGCGTCGCCCAGCGCCTCGAAGAAGCCGTGGCCGTCGTTGTCGTCCAGGCTGCGCAGCGGCCGAATTCCCAGCGCAAAGGCGCGCGCCAGCGTGTCCGGGCCGACGTGGGCACCGGCGATTTCCTCGGCGCCGTCCACGCCGTCGGTGTCGCCCATCAGCGCATGGATGCGCGCGTGGCCCTGCGTGGCGATCGCAAACGACAGCAGGCATTCCACGTTGCGCCCGCCGCGGCCCTTGCCGCGCAGCGTCACCGTGGTCTCGCCGCCCGACAAAATCGCGCAGGGCGGCGTGAAGGGCTGGCCGCGCCCGGCCACCTGCACGCTCAGCGCCGCCAGCACCTTGCCCACGTCGCGCGCCTCGCCCTCGATGGCGTCGCTGAGGATGCAGGGCGTGTAGCCATGCGCCTGCGCCACGCGGGCGGCTGCCTCCAGCGCCTGCTGCGGCGCGGCGACGATGTGCGCGCTGCAGTTGGCCAGCCGCGCGTCGCCCGGCTTGACCGACTCGCCGGCGCCGCTTTCCAGCACCGCGCGCACATGGGCGGGCAGTTGCAGTCCGTAGCGCTGCACGATGGCCAGCGCGTCGGCGCAGGTGGTCTCGTCGCCCACGGTGGGGCCGGAGGCGATGTCGCGCGGCGCGTCGCCCGGCACGTCCGACAGCAGCAGCGTGATGACGCGCGCCGGGTGGCAGGCGGCGGCCAGGCGCCCGCCCTTGATGGCCGACAGATGCCGGCGCACCGTGTTCATCTCGCCGATGCTGGCGCCGCTGGCCAGCAGCGCGCGGTTGATCTGCTGCTTGTCCTGCAGGCTGATGCCGGCCAGCGGCAGTGGCAGCAGCGCCGAGCCGCCGCCAGAGATCAGGCACAGCACGACGTCGTCGGCCGTCAACGTGGCGGCCAGCGCCATCAGGCGCCGGGCGGCTTGCTCGCCGGCGGCGTCGGGCACGGGGTGGGCTGCCTGCACGATCTCGATGTGCTCGCACGGCGCCTGGTAGCCGTAGCGCGTGACGACCAGGCCGGTGAGCGGGCCGCGCCAATGCTGCTCCACGGCCTGCGCCATCGCGGCCGAGGCCTTGCCGGCGCCGATGACGACCAGGCGCCCCTTGACCTCGTCCGGGTGCGGCAGGTGCGGCGGCACGCACAGCGCGGGCTGGGCCGAGGCGACGGCGGCGTCAAACATGGAGCGCATCAGAGCGGGTGCTTGCATGGTTCGGGCTTTCTGTCCGGTCTGGAAATGCGACGGCTTCTCCAACACCCGCGCCATGGCCCGGGTCAATCGCCGGCCTGGTCGCGCGCCAGCTTGTCGCTTTGCCAATAGACCTCGGCGTCGGCCTGGCCCAGGTTGAACACGCGCGCCAGCACGAACATCAGGTCCGACAGGCGGTTCAAGTACTGGCGCGGCGCGGCGCGCATCTCCTCGGCCTGCTGCAGCGCGACCACCGAGCGCTCGGCACGGCGCGCCACGGTGCGGCACACATGGGCCTGGGCCGCGGCCCGCGTGCCATTGGGCAGGATGAACTCCTGCAGCCGCGGCAGGCGCGCGTTGTGCGTCTTGAGTGCGTCGTCCAGCTGCGCCAGTGCCTCGTCCTTGAGCAGCTCGTAGCCGGGGATCGAGATCTCGCCACCCAGGTTGAACAGCTGCTGCTGGATGTCGGTGAGCAGCTGGCGCAGCGCGTCCTCCATCGGCTCGCACAGCAGCAGGCCGATGTGGCTGTTGAGCTCGTCGATGTCGCCCATCGCGTGCGGGCGCGGGCTGTTCTTGGAGACGCGCGTGTTGTTGCCAAGCCCTGTCGTGCCATCGTCGCCGGTGCGCGTGGCGATCTGCGTCAGTCGTTTGCCCATGGTGTGTCCTCTGGTGTTCTCTCGGGTGTCTCTCAGACGCCGGCTGGCGGCGCCCATGCAGTGGCCATTGTCCGCCAGCGCAGCAGCGCATGCTTTCTACAATGGACATTCCGCCGATTGGAGATAGACACGATGAACGCCGCCCTCCCCCGCCCCATGCCCCAGGCGCTGCTGGACGCGCTCGCCAGCCGCTTTGGCACGCAGTGCTCGACGGCCATGGCGGTGCGCGAGCACCACGGCCGCGTCGAGGGCTCGATCCAGGCGCCGCCGCCAGCGGCCGTGGTGTTTGCCGAAAGCACGCTGGACGTGCAGGACGCTGTGCGGCTGTGCAACCAGCACGCGGTGCCGGTCATCGCCTACGCCGCGGGCTCGTCGCTGGAAGGCCATTTGCTGGCGGTGCAAGGCGGCATCTGCATCGACGTCAACCGCATGAACCGCGTGCTGTCGGTCAACGCCGAGGATCTGACGGTGACCGTGCAGCCGGGCATCACGCGCAAGCAGCTCAACGACGCGGTCAAGGACCAGGGCCTGTTCTTCCCCATCGACCCGGGCGCGGACGCCAGCATTGGCGGCATGGCCGCCACGCGCGCCAGCGGCACGAATGCGGTGCGCTACGGCACGATGCGCGAGAACGTGCTGGCGCTGGAGGTGGTGACCGCCAGTGGCGAGGCGATCCGCACCGGCACGCGCGCGCGCAAGAGCAGCGCCGGCTACGACCTGACACGCCTGATGGTGGGCAGCGAGGGCACGCTGGGCATCTTTACCGAGGTGACCGTGCGCCTGTACCCGCTGCCCGAAGCGGTGAGCGCGGCGATCTGCTCCTTCCCCAGCATCGAGGCGGCGGTGCGCAGCGTGATCCAGACCATCCAGCTGGGCGTGCCGATTGCGCGCGTCGAGCTGATCGACGTCAACAGCGTGCGCATGGTCAACGCCCACAGCAAGCTGGGCCTGCGCGAGGAGCCGATGCTGCTGATGGAGTTCCACGGCTCGCCCGCGGGCGTGAAAGAGCAGGCCGAGACGGTGCAGGAAATTGCCCGCGAATGGGGCGGCAACGACTTTGAATGGGCGACCACGCCCGAGGAGCGCACCCGCCTGTGGACGGCGCGGCACAACGCCTACTTTGCCGCGGTGCAAAGCCGCCCGGGGTGCGTCGCGATCGCCACCGACACCTGCGTGCCCATCTCGCGCCTGGCCGACGCGCTGCTCGACAGCATTGCCGAGGCCGACGCCAGCGGCATTCCCTACTTCCTCGTAGGCCACGTGGGCGACGGCAACTTCCATTTCGGCTACCTGATCGATCCGGACAGCGCCGACGAGCGCGCGCGCGCCGAAGCCCTCAACCACCAGCTCGTCGCCCGTGCGCTGGCGCTGGGCGGCACCTGCACCGGCGAGCACGGCGTGGGCGTGCACAAAATGGGCTTTCTGGTCGACGAGGCGGGCGCAGGCGCGGTGCAGATGATGCGGGCAATCAAGCAGGCGCTCGACCCCAACGACATCCTGAATCCGGGCAAGATCTTCGCGCTGTAGCTCTTCGCGCTGTAGCCCGCAGCCACTCCACAGGACGGCAACGCATGAACCACCCGGCAGATCCACAATCGCTTGACCACCGCTGGCTCCACCAAACGGTGCGCCAGCGCTTTGGCAGCGACGCGGCGCTGGAGGATTTCCTGCCGACGCCGCTATCGGCCGATGCCTTGCGCAGCAAGGGCGACGACCGCTATCTGTCGGCGATGAGCCAGCGCGTATTCCAGGCCGGCATGCAGCACAGCGTGGTGGACGCGCGCTGGCCGGCATTCGAGGAGGCGTTTGCCGGCTTCGACCCCGAGGCCATGTCGCGCATGACCGCGCAAGAGGTCGAGGCGCACCTGCGCAACCGGCGCATCATCCGCGACCGCACCAAGCTGCTGACGATTGCGCGCAACGCCCGTTTCATCCTGGACGTCCGCCAGGAGCAGGGCCGCGGCTTCGGCGAATGGCTGGCCGACTGGCCGGTCACCGACATCGTCGGCCTGTGGCGCGTGCTGGCGCAGCGCGGCGCCCGGCTGGGCGGACGCTCGGGCGCCGGCTTTCTGCGCCTGGCCGGCAAGGACACTTTTTTGCTCACCAGCGACGTGGTGGCCCGCCTGCAGGCGGGCGGTGTGATTGCGCGAACGCCGACCACCCAGCGCGAGCTGCAGGCCGTGCAGGCCGCGTTCAACGCGCTGCACGCGGCATCGGGCCGGCCGCTGTGCCAGCTCTCGGCGCTGATGGCGCTGAGCATCAACCCGGAGTTCTGAACTGCCCCTGGGGGCAACGCAGGCAATGCGCTGCCGCCGCGGCCGGCCTATCCTGTGGGCCAGGCGGGCACGCAAGCCCCATGCGCCCGCCGCAGCGAGGAGGTTTGCCATGACCCGATTCATCGACGTTCCGACCATGTCGCAGCTGATTGCCGACATTGGCGTGCCGCAGTTCATCGGCGCGCTGGCCGACGCCATCCGCGACGACTTCATCCACTGGCCGCAGTTCGACAAGTCGGCGCGCGTGGCCAGCCATTCCGACATTGGCGTGATCGAGTTGATGCCGGTCTCCAACGCACAGCGCTACGCGTTCAAATACGTCAACGGCCATCCCGCAAACACCCGGCGCGGCCTGCCCACGGTGATGGCGTTTGGCGTGCTGGCCGAGGTCGATACCGGCTATCCGGTGCTGCTGTCGGAATTGACCGTGGCCACCGCGCTGCGCACCTGCGCCACCTCGCTGATGGCCGCGCGCGCACTGGCGCGCCCCGAAGCGCGGCGCATGGCGCTGATCGGCAACGGCGCACAAAGCGAGTTCCAGGCGCTGGCCTTCCACTGCCACCTGGGCATCAATGAAATCATCGCCTACGACGTCGACCCGCGCGCGACCGACAAGCTCATCGCCAACCTGGCGGGCGACTACCCGGCGCTCAGTATCTGCCGCGCCCACAGCACCGCCGAGGCGGTGCGCGGCGCCGACATCGTGACCACGGTGACCGCGGACAAGGCCTACGCCACCATCCTCGCACCCGACATGATCGAGCCCGGCATGCACCTGAATGCCGTCGGTGGCGACTGTCCGGGCAAGACCGAGCTGCACGCCGACGTGCTGCGCGCCGCACGCGTGTTCGTCGAATATGAGCCGCAATCACGCATCGAGGGCGAAATCCAGCAGATGCCGGCCGACTTTGCCGTCACCGAGCTGTGGCGCGTGCTGGCCGGCCAGCGACCCGGGCGCGAGAATGCGCAACAGGTCACGCTGTTCGACTCGGTGGGTTTTGCGCTGGAGGACTACTCCACGTTGCGCTACGTCAACGAGCAGGCCGAGCGGCGCAACCTGGGCGCCGCAGTGCAGCTGGTGCCCTGGAGCGCGGACGACGACGACAACGATCCCAAGGACCTGTTTCGCTACACCCGCGCGGGCAGCGCGCACAAGACCGTTCGGCGCATCGCCTGACGCGGCGGCACACGGCCGGCATCGGGTTGTCCCGGATTGGCGCCGATTGCCACGTCTTCCTGCGGAGATCGACGCCAATCAAGATCGTTGACATTCTTTTCGCATCAGTTGGTCAATACTGAAGGCATCAAACCTTTGCTTGCCCACAATGAATACCACCGATCTCTGGCACTTCGTCACCACACAAGGCAGCGACTTCGCCATCAAGCTGCTCACCGCCATCGCCGCCTGGATCATCGGCCGCTGGCTGATCGGCCTGGCCGCCAGCCTGATGGGCAAGCTGATGCAGCGCGGCGGCAAGATCGACGCGACGCTGGTCAACTACCTCAAGTCCATCATCAGCGTCGTGCTCAACGTCGTCCTCATCCTGGCGATCCTGGACATCTTCGGCGTCAAGACCACCTCGTTCGCCGCGCTGCTGGCCGGCGCCGGCTTGGCCATAGGCGCCGCCTGGAGCGGCATGCTGGGCAACTTCGCCGCCGGCGTGTTCATGCAGGTACTGCGCCCCTACAAGGTGGGCGACTTCATCAACGCTGGCGGCACCGTCGGCACGGTGCAGGAGTTGGGCCTGTTTGCCACCACCATCGTCACGCCCGACAACGTGGTCACCATCGTCGGCAACGGCAAGGTCTTTGGCGACAACATCCAGAACTACAGCGCGCTGGCCGTGCGCCGCGTCGACTGCACCGTGAAGGTGGCCAACGGCGTCGACCCGATGGAGGCCATCGAGCGCCTGCGCCCGGCGATCAAGGCCATTCCCAACGTCGCCACCAGCCCGGCGCCCGACATCGAGATCCTGGAGTTCACGCCCGAAGGGCCCAAGCTGTGCGTACGCCCCTACACCCACACCGACCACTATTGGCAGGTCTACTTCGACACGCACAAGGCCATCGTCCAGACCTTCACCGCTGCCGGCTACCCGGTACCCGAGACCCCGCTGACCTACCGCGGCACGGCCATGGCGCCGCTGAACTGAGCACCAGCCACCCGCAACAACCCGCCGGCATGCGACAGCAGCCGGCGGGTTTTCTTTTGGCTTGGCGCCGGTTCTTGCAGAACCCCGGATACTGTGCAAGCCTTGATCGCGGCGCCCTCGCCGCGATGAACACATCCTGCCGCCAGCCGTGCATCACGCAACCGCGCCGCTGGGCCGCGCCGTACGCGCGGCAAGGCCTGCGCCGACAAAGCCGGCCGACACCACGCTGAGCACCAGCGCCAGCGCCGATCCATAGAAGATGCCGCTGTGCATGCCGGCGTCCAGCATCATCCCGAACACTGGCGCCGCGATGCTGAAACCCAGGTCCAGTCCCGAATACACCGTGCCATAGACACGCCCGGTCGCCCCCGGCGGCGCGGCGCGCTTGATCAGCATGTCGCGCGACGGCCCGGCAATACCGATGCCCGCGCCCGCCAGCGCCGCCACGACCAGCGCCGCCGGCCCCGGCAGCCCGCCCAGGCCCACCAGCGCCAGCAGCAGCGCCGACGCCAGCAGGCAGACACTGATCGTCAGCTCCAGCCGCTGCACACGCCCGACCAGGAAACCGCCCAGCACCATGCCCGCGGCGCCGCACAGCATGTAGCCGGTCACCACCATGGCGGTGACCGACAGCGGAATGGCGTACAGCGCCTCCAGCGAGGGGCCGGCAAAGCTCTGGATGGCGCTGAGCGAGCAGGTGCTCCAGAAGAAGAACGAGAAACACAGCCAGACCGACGGCAGGCGCAGGAATGCAAGTGGATGCTCACTCTTGGCGTGTTCCGCTGCCATGGCCGCAGCGTCAGGATGCGCCCACGCGCCATGGCGATCATCGAGCGCGTCGCGCTGCCAGACCATGACGGCCAGCACCGCCAGCGCCAGCAGTCCACCGGCGACGCACGCCAGGCGCCAGGAATCGGCCAGCGTGGCAATGCCCGTCATGAAGACCGGCGCCACTGCCCAGCCCAGGTTGCCCGAAATACCGTGCACCGCAAAACCGTGGCCCAGGTTCCTGGGCGAGACCCGCTTGTTCAAGATGGTGAAATCGACCGGGTGAAACGGCGCATTGCCCAGCCCCGCCAGCGCCGCAGCGGCGACCAGTCCGGAGTAGCCCGCGCTTGCGCCGGCCACCATGCCCGCGGCGCCAAAGCTGGCCAGCGCGAAGAACAGCACCGGCCGCGCGCCCACGCGGTCGACGATGAAGCCCGCCAGTGCCTGCCCGATGCCGGAGATGACGAAGAACACCGTCAGCAGCAGCCCCAGCTCGGAATAGCTCAGCCCCAGATCGCGGATCAGGAACGGGAACAGCGGCGGCAGCAGCATGTGGAAGAAGTGCGAGGAGCCGTGCGCCAGCCCGATCAGGCCGATGGTGCGCGCGTCCTGGCGAAGCGTGTTGGAGGTTCTTTTCATGGTGCGCATCTTAGACAGCCAGCCTTCGTCCTTTGTACGACAGCTCGGCGGCAGTACCGCGCGCTCAATGTCTCGGATCTGCTGCGCGCCATCGTGCGCTATCTGACCGGGATACACCTTCGCCATCTGGCGCCAACAGGGCGTAAACACACTCTCAGGGGAAGAAATCGGCAAGATATACTTTTTGCATCAAAAACTCCAAGGAGTCTTCCATGCGCCTCGTTTTCACCAGTCTGTCCCTGGCTGCCGCGGCATTGGCAGGCTGTGCCAACCAGACTCCTGCGGAGCAGATGAACAGGGCGCCCACCGTGCGCCTTTGCACCGGCGGCGGTCAATGCTCGGATCAGCCGCGCGACATCGCCACATTCCAGGGAGAGCCGGTCGACGCCGAATCTGAACGTCGGATGGCGTCCCTGACCGCGCTGGCCGAGCGCGACCCCAAGGCCGCATACGACCTTAGCCTGCGCCTGCTGCGCGGCGACGGCGTGGAGCGCAACACCTATCAGGCCATCGAATGGATGCGCAAGGCGGGCGACCGCGGCAATGGCGCCGCCCAGTTCGAGCTCGGCCGCATGTACCTGGTGGGAGTCGAGGAGATGGGCCCCGATCCGGCCGAGGCCGAAACCTGGCTCGCCCGCGCCGCCGCACAGGGCAACAAGGAAGCCGCGCGCCTTCTGCCCGAGGCCCAAGCCGCCAAACGGGAAGTCCAGGGCAACTACCAGGTGCGCAAGAGGCTGCGCGAGTCCTGGTATGGCTGGTACATTCACGCACCTTATTACTGGGTCTGGCGCTCGTCGGGCTGGTATCTGCGTTGATGCGTGCCGCACCGCTATCTTTTCCCACAACCTGAACCACCATTGAAAGCATCCTCATGTCCAAGAAAACTTTCACCGCCCTGGCGGCTTCCCTGGCCCTGGCTGGTTGCGTAACCCCTGGCGGCGGCATTGTCAGCTCCGGAACAGCCCCCACGGCCGCCACGGGCGCCGCCGGTGGCGCCAGCAGCGTGAATGCCAACCCCGAGCTGGAGCGCTGCGACGCCCCGCTGGGCACGCTGGCCGTCGATGACGGACGCGGCAAGGAGTGGTATGCCAGCTTTGGCGCCGCCACCAAGATCACGTCCATCGAGCCGCTGATCCGCCTGGCCGTGCAGCAATCCAACTGCTTCGTGATCACCTCCATCGGCAACAACCGCACCGAGAGCAGGCTCAGCGCCATCACGGACAAGCAGCGCAACTCCGGTGAATTCCGCGCCGGCTCCAAGCAGCAAAAAGGCCAGCGCGTGGCGGCCGACTACTACATGGAGCCGTCCATCATCATTGACAACGATGCCACGGGCCAGATGGCGGCTGGCGTGGGCGGACTGCTCGGCCGCGTGGGCACGCTCGTCGGCGGTGCCATGCAGAGCAAGGCTTCGGTGGTGACGCTGAGCATGTTCGACATCCGCTCGGGCGTGCAGATCTCCATCTCCGAAGGCAACGCCACGGCCACCAACTTCGGCGCGGCCCTGGGCGCCTTTGGAAGCGGCGCGGCGGCCGGCCTGGGCGGCTTCTCGCGCTCCCCCGAGGGCAAGGCCACCGTGGCCGCCTTCATGGACGCCTACAACAACATGGTGATCTCGCTGCGCAACTACAAGGCGCAGGAAGTCAAGGGCGGCCTGGGCCGCGGCGGCCAGCTCAAGGTCGGCCAGTAATCCGGACTTCCAGCCCGGCCAAGGAGGAAGACCTCCTCGATGCAATGCCAGTCAGCTCAGTCTGTCTGGCATTTTTTCTGGGCGAGTTGCCTACCGGATGCGGTAGACCCAGACCTCATGCCCCGCGAATGAGGGCAGCCGGGCGCTGGCGCGCAGGCCCGGCGCCTCGAACGCCAGGCTGACCAGCCAGCTCCCCGGCGCCATCTCGGCCCGCGCCTTGGCGGCCGCGCGGGTCATGCTCTCGGGCCGCTGGAATACATACACCATCTGGTAAGCGCCCCAATCTTCTGCCCAGATGTCGCCACGCCGCACACGCGCCCAGGGGCAACGCAGGCGACACAGCAGGGCCAGCGGCCGGCTCCACTCCAGCCCGTGCAGCCGCGCTTGCGGATAGGCCCCGCGCAGCGCCAGCAGCCCGTCACCCAGTCCGCAACCGGCATCAAGCACCAACGCGCCCGGCTGCAGCGGCGCCGCGAGCTGCAGCCCCTGCAGCGCCCCGCGCGGCGTGGGAAACAGCGGGGCATCGCGCCAGGCATTGAGCGGATAGACCAGCAGCAACACAGCCAATGGCGCCAGCCACGCCCAGGCGGGCAGCGCCGCCGCGCCGGTGAGCATCAGCGACAGCGGAAAGCCCAGCACGATCACCCCCCGGCGCCACCACGTGGCCGCGAGCAGACTGCCCGCCACGCCCACGCCGCAAGCCAGCAGCACGGCCACCAGCGGCGGCGCAACCCGCTGCAGTCCGACGAAGGCCAGCCACGCCGCGGCCCACACCAGCACGGCGGGCAACGGCCAGGGGATCATCCCCGCAGGCGCTCGATCAGGCCGTTGAGTGCGTCCAGCGAACCAAACTGGATCGCCAGCTCGCCCATGTCCTCCAGGCGCCCTGCGCGCTTGACGCGCTTTTTCACGCGCACCTCGACGTCGGCCATCAAGAGATCGGACAGCTCTTCCTCGACGCGGCGGATGTCGCGCGATTTTTCCTTCTTGGGCTTTTGCGGCGCCAGGCTGAACTCGGCCGCCAGCTTCTTGACCAGACCCTCGGTCTCGCGCACCGA
Organism: Comamonas faecalis; assembly: GCF_039538025.1. Taxonomy (NCBI): domain Bacteria; kingdom Pseudomonadati; phylum Pseudomonadota; class Betaproteobacteria; order Burkholderiales; family Comamonadaceae; genus Comamonas; species Comamonas faecalis. The sequence continues at coordinate 90,351 of NZ_BAABBP010000003.1, read as the reverse complement.
CAATTTCTTGGCGACGATCTGGTTGCCCGCGGTGATCTGTGCTGCGCGGTCGAGCGCCAGCAGCGCGCGCGCGTGGCCCATGTCGATGTCGCCGGCCATCAGCATGGTCTGCACCGGATCGGCCAGGTTCAGCAGGCGCAGCAGGTTGCTGGCCGCCGAACGCGATCGCCCCACGGCCTGCGCCGCCTGCTCGTGCGTCAGGCCGAACTCGCGCACCAGGCGCTGCAGGCCCTGGGCCTCTTCCAGCGGGTTGAGGTCTTCGCGCTGGATGTTCTCGATCAGCGCCATCGCGGCGGCGGCCTCGTCGGCCACCTCGCGCACCAGCACCGGAACCTCATCAAGCCCCGCCAGGTGCGAGGCGCGAAAACGCCGCTCGCCGGCAATGATTTCGTACAACGGTCCCTCTTCGCTCAAGGCACCCATCGCAGGAGAGGGCCCCTGCGATCTTCGTTCTTGCCGGCGCAGCCGGGCTTGTTCATCGTCGAGACGACGAACAAGAATCGGCTGCATGATGCCCTGCGTCTTGATGCTCTCGGCCAGCTCGTACAGCGCGCCCTCATCCATGTGCGTGCGCGGCTGATAGGCGCCGGGCACCAGCATGTCCAGCGCCAGGCTGGTGGGCAGGCCGTCGCCCGCCGCGGGCGCGCCGCTGTCGCTGACGGTAGGGCCCAGCAGCGCTTCAAGGCCGCGGCCCAGGCCCTTGGGTTTCTTGGTTGCCATTTCAATCCTTCAAAAACGGGGTCAGCAATGCCCAGCCGGCAGGCCAGTCGCCCAGCTGCGAGTCGGCGTTGGCGTGGCCGCAGTCGCCCAGGTCGACCAGGCGGGCGCCCCAGTCCTGCGCCAGTTGCTCACTGCGCTGCCAGGTGCAATACGGGTCGTCGCGGCTGGCAGCGACGACAGCGGGAAACGGCAGGGGTTGGCGCGCAATCGGCACCCAGCCGGAGATCTGCGCTGCCAGGTCGGCGCGCTCCACGTCGCCGGGCGCCACCAGCAGCGCGCCGCGCACTTTGTGCGCCAAACGGCTGTGCGCGGCCCACCAGGCCACGAGAACACAGCCCAGGCTGTGGGCGGCCAGCACGACCGGCCCAGGTGCGTCAACGACCACCTCCTGCAGCCGCGCGCTCCAATCGCCGCGCAGCGGACGCATCCAGTCGTGCTGCTCGACGCGCTGCGCGCCGTGGCGCTGCTCCCACAGCGTCTGCCAGTGGCCGGGACCCGAGCCTTGCCAGCCGGGCAGCGTCAAGACCTGCACCTGTGCCATGCTCACATGGTCTTGATGCGCTCGACCATCTCGTGCGCAAACGCGACGAAGGCCTGGCTGCCCTTGGCCGAGGCGTCAAAGACCACGCCGGGCAGGCCATAGCTGGGCGCCTCGGCCAGGCGCACGTTGCGCGGAATGACGGTGTTGAACACCTTGTCGCCAAAGTGATCCTTGAGCTGCTCGCTGACCTGCTGCTGCAGCGTGATGCGCGGGTCGAACATGACGCGCAGCAGGCCGATGATCTGCAGGTCGCGATTGAGGTTGGCGTGCACCTGCTTGATGGTGTTGACCAGGTCGGTCAATCCTTCCAGCGCAAAGTATTCGCACTGCATCGGCACGATGACGCCGTGCGCGGCGCACAGGCCGTTGAGCGTCAGCATTGACAGGCTGGGCGGGCAGTCGACCAGCACGAAGTCGTAGTCCTGCGCCACCTCGGCCAGCGCGTTCTTCAGGCGTTTCTCTCGGTTCTCCAGATCGACGAGTTCGACCTCGGCACCAGCCAGCTCTCGGTTGGCGCCCAGCACCCGGTACCCGCACTGCTCACCCGCCACCGCCGCATCGCGCACGCTGGCGCTGCCCAGCAGCACGTCGTACACCGACAGCGCCAGCTGGCGCTTGTCCACGCCCGAGCCCATGGTGGCATTACCTTGTGGGTCGAGATCGACCATCAGCACGCGCTGGCCTATTTTTGCCAGGCCGGCGGCAAGGTTGACGGTGGTGGTGGTCTTGCCGACGCCGCCCTTTTGGTTGGCAATGCAAAAAATCTTGGCCATGCGGTGATGCAGTGTGGGGGAGTGGACGGCGGCCGCAGAGTCCGCCGCCGGTGCGCCAGAGTTTACGCGACCGTGTTTGCGCGCGGCCGCAGCCTCGCGCTGCGGCACTTGCCGGCGAGGCCCGAAGCGGCCCGCTGTTGCTGTTTCACGTGGAACACCGCCGTCCAACGCCAGAACTTGAACCGCGGCGGCGCCTCCAAGACAATGCAGCGCCCGCAATACACACCACAAGACCATGCCCGACGACGACCTCCCCCACAGGGCCGCGGACATCGCCGCGCTCTTCTACGAAGGGATTCTCGCCCCCCGCTCGTGGTACGCGGCCTTGGATCGGCTGCGCCACGAAGTGCGGGGCGTGTCCTTCCACCAGATCACGCTGGCACCGCAGGACAGGGCGGTCATCGATTCCGTGGCCTGCGACATCATCCCCGAGGGCAAGGCCCAGGAATACGAGCAGCAATACACGCCGCACGACGAGCGGGTGGCCGTGATCGCCGCACTGGGCGACGGGCAGTTCCTCTTCGATCACCTGCATTTCGACGCCCGCCACATGTCCCGCTCCGCCATCTACGCGGACTTTCTGCGCCCGCTGGGCATGCGCCACACGCTGGGCATGGTGTTGCAACGCAGTGCCCACGGGCACGACTACCTGGCGGTCCTGCGCGCCAGCGACCAGCCCGCCTACGGCGCCCGCGAGCAGGCGCTGATGGAACTCCTGGCCCCGCACATGGCCCGGGCGGGGCGGCTGCGGGCACAGGCCCGCCAGCTCCAGGGCCTGGCCCACGCCGGGACGGCCGCCCTGGACGCGCTGCCGCAGGGCATCACGGTCACTGATGGCCATGGCCGCATCGGCTACGCCAATCTCCAGGCCCAGCGCCAGGTGCGGGAAGCCCGCTGGCTCCACGCGCCCCACGGCCGGCTGCGCCTGCAGGATACGGCGGTGCAGCAGCACTTCGAGCACGCGCTGGCGCGGGCCTGCCAGCCGCCCCACCAGGCCAGCGTGCTCCACGCGGCCCAGGGCCTGGCGGCCATCGTGCGCATCCTCCCCTTGCCCGCGGAGCACGCGCTGGCCTCGCCATGGACGCGCATGGCGCTGGTCATCACCAGCACCCCTTTCCAGGCCGGCGCGCTCTCGCCAGGCCAGCTTGCCGAACTCCTGGGCGCCACGCCCAAAGAGGCCGCGCTGGCACAAGCGCTGGCGCAAGGGCACACGCTGGCCGATTTCGCCGCCATGCAAGGCAGCAGCATCCACACGGCGCGCGACCACCTGAAAAATCTGCAGGCCAAAACGGGCTGCCGCCGGCAAATCGACCTGGTGCAGCTGGTGCAGGCGCTGGGCTGATTCCTTTCCAGCCGGGCATCCCCCTATCTGGGGGATGGACTCTGCCGGTAATATGTCAAAAAATGTTTCTTCATCGCCGTCAATGTTGCGGCGCTCTCTTTTCATGCACGGAACATCCCATGACGCCACGCTTTTCACGCCTGCAGGCCTGCGCCATCGCCCCCCTCGCCGCGCTGCTTTTGGCCGGCTGCGCCAGCCTGCCCCCGGGGCAGCCGGCGGCGCACGGTGCGGCCGATCCGCTCGCCACGGCGCGCCTGCAGCTGTCGAGCCTGCTCGACGGACTGGGCGCCCTGGTGGGCGGGACCCAGGCCGAGTTCTCTCGCCTCGTCGAATCCGGAGAGCTGGACCAGGCCCACGCGCTGTATGCCAAAAACCAGCCGAGCCTGGACGCCTCCGCATCCGCAGCGCCCTCGATCACGCAGCTGGCGCAGCGGCTCAATGAACGGCAAGCGCCCGCGCTGCAGGCCTGCGCAGACCAGCTGGCCGCGCTCGACCGCCCCGACCTGGCCCCACAGGACTGGGCCGCGGCCACCGCCCTGCTCCAGCAAGCCCAAGCCCTGCTGCAAGCGCGCGAAGCGGACGTGCTGCTGCGCCAGCCGCCCTTTGTCTCGGAACCGGCCAAGGCCTTGCAAGGCCAGGTCCGCGCCCTGCAGCAGACGCTGGCAAGCGCCGCCGGGGCACAGCTGGAGCGCCACCAAGTGGGCTCGGCGGCCTCGATCGACACCTTCTTCAGCACTTACCCGCTTTCCATGACGGAGCAGCAGCAGCGCCGGCTGCTCCAGGACCGCGTCCCCGCCCTGCTTCAGGCCCTGCCCACCTGGGAAACGGAGCACGGCGCCCGCGTGCTCGCCGACTACCTGCAGCGCCAGGCGCTGGACGCGGACTCGGCCGCCGCCGTGCTGTCCGCCTGGCACCAGGCCTATGCGCGCGAGAAAGGCTGGCCCGCCGCGCCCCTGACCCGCGCGCGCCGGCTCGAATCAGGCCAGCACCTGATGGCCAAGCTGCCCCAGTGGCCCTATCCCGTGGTGCGCGTCACGGTCGTGCCGCTGATCGACCCCAAGCTCAACCCTGCCCGGCAACAGGCGGCCCGGCAGGCAGTCGAGCAAATGGCCCAACGCTGGGCGGCCCGCGTCGAGCCTCCCAGCACCCTCGACGACGCGGCCCGGCGCCTGGCAAGCTGGCCCGCGGGAGAGAGCGACCTCGTGGCCCTGGTCGAACTCGGGCGCATCACGGGCGTGCAAGCGCAGTCCGGCACGCACCCGCAGCAAGCCCGCTACCTGGCCCGCCACGACAACATCCCCAACCCCCGGCACCGCCAGCTGCAGCAAGAACTGGCCCAGGCCGAGCAGGAATGGCGCCAGGCCGAGCAAGCCGAGCAACAAGCCCAGCAGCAGGCGAAAAGCATTGCCAGCCAATCACGCTCGGGCCTGGGCGCCATGGCCGTGCTGGGGCTGATCAGCACCAGCACGTTCAACTCGGTGGCCCAGAAGTCCAACGTCGAAAAACTCAGCCGGGAACTGGGCAACACCCCCACCCACGTCGCCACGCCCGTCTACGAGCCGTACGAGCGCACCGTGGTCCAGGGCCAGCTGATGGTCGCCGCGACCGCAACGGTCTACCTCTACGACCCTGCCGAGCGCACGCTCGGCGCCCTGGACCTGGACCAGGCGCGCATCGAGGACATCGCGCACGTCGAACGCATCCACCCCAACGACCCCGAGGCCGCGTCCCTGGCCCAGCCCCCCACGCCGCAGCGCATCGATGCCATCGGCCTGGAGCTGCTGGGCCAACTGCCCGCGCAGCTGCCGCAGGCCAGCGACCTGGCCGCCCGCCCGCAGGCCCGGGGCGCCGACCTGCAAGCCCAGGCCAGCCAGGCGCGCCAAAGGCAGCGGCAGTGGCTGGAGCAGCAAAAGCAGCCGCTGGTCCGGCTGGCCAACAGTGCACCGCCCAAGGCAGCGCCCACCCACAGGAATGCAGCGGAAGTCGTCACAGCCGATGGCTTCTCCTTTTCCATCCAATACGAATCCTGGGACGATCACCCCGTGCTCATCGGCGACGGCGGCCCCTGCCGGGCCGTTGGCTACGACCTGGTAAGAACCTCGGTACTGGGCCAGGCCCAATATGGCGGCAACTCAAGGGCGTTGGGCATTCTGGAGGTTGAATCCAAACGGGATCAGAACGGGTGGTACCGGGCGCAGTCCTTCAAGCCAGGAGACAGCTTCTCCTCGGAAAACTGCCAATTCGGTGGCGACGAAAAGCAGTGCATCGAGCGCTGGGCCTGCCTGCGCACCGCCCACGGCCAGTATTTCACGGCCGTGGACAACTGGATCCGAGGCAACAAAAACCTCATCCGTAAAGAGTACGAAAAATACCTGAAGAAGAACAAGGGCCCCAACTCTCTGTCCGAGGATCAAAAGCAACGCATCGAAGCCTTTCTTGGCCAGTAGAACCATGCTCAACAGACCTCTGGCGCATCACGCGACGAAACACGCTTTCTTCACAATCCTGGCCTGTGCGACTGCTTTTTTCATGTGGGCAACCCCTGTCGCACAAGCTGAACCAGTTTCAAAACCTGGCGTAGAAAGCCGCCCCTGCTATGGCCCGCAGGGTGACTGCGGAGCTTTTCCTTCCTCCACGAATGCGGTTCCAACACCCTCACAGCAACGAAAAAGCGCGTCCAATGATGCCCTCCGCCGCCTGAACGAAACCATGTACCAAAGCATGAAAGACGGCGAGCGCCAGCAAATGCAGTTGCAGCGCCAGCAAGACCAAGCCCAGTCGCAGCAGCTCAGCCTGGAGCAGCAGCAGCAACTGCAGGCCGAGAACCAGCGGTTGCAGCAGCAAATGCGCCAATGGGAACAGCAGCAGCGGCAGCAGCAACAGCAGGCCCCGCAGCAACCAGCCCCCACCAGGCAGGCCGACGCGACCCGGGGCTGCCCCTATCTGATCCACACGGAATATGGCCTGACCCACGCCCCCAGATCACGCTTTTGCCATGCCCGGCGCCTGCACATTTGCGACATCGCCGGCAAGGACGACCAAGGCCGCTTCTTCTACCAATGGAACCTGTCCACCAGCGGCTGCGACAGCCTGGCGCCCAGCCCTGCGGGCCAGGAATCCTATGGAGCGAGGCTACAAAAGCACCTGAAAGTCTACGAGGACGACTGAGCTTTCAAGCGCTCAAGATCTGCGCATCCAGACGATGCAGCGCTCGGCATCGAGCCCCGGAACGGCCAGTGGTTCCACGTGAAACATCTGGACTTCAGCGGGCAGCGCGGCGATTTCGTTCTGCGGCCGCTTGCCCTTCATCGCCAGCCAGACACCGTCTTCTGCCAGCGCCTGGAGCGACCAGGCGGTGAAGTCCGCCAGCGCGGCAAAGGCGCGGCAGCTGATGACGTCGAACGGGCCGGCCAGGCTTTCCACCCGGGCGTGGATACCGTGCAGGTTCTTCATTCCCAGCACCGCGGCGGCCTGCTGGATAAAGGCGGCCTTTTTGGCGACGGTGTCCACACAGCTGACATCGAGTTGCGGGCAACAGATGGCGAACACCACGCCCGGCAGGCCGCCGCCGCTGCCCACGTCCAGCAGCCGCTGCCCTGCCCTGCCGCCCGGCCCCTCCAAGTGGCGCTGCAGCGCCGGCACCACGGCCAGGCTGTCGAGCAGGTGGTGGGTCAGCATTTCGTCCTGGCTGCGCAGTGCGGTCAGGTTGTAGACCTTGTTCCATTTGTGCAGCAGCTCGGCAAACGTCAGCAATTGCGTGATCTGCGCGTCCGACAGCTGCAGGTCCAAGGATTGCAACCCACCGCGCAGTGATTGCTCGAAATTCATGCCCGCGCCTCCGCGGCAAAGCCCTTGAAACCACCCTTCTTCAGATGCACCAGCAGCAGCGAGATGGCCGCCGGAGTGACCCCGGAGATGCGCGAAGCCTGGCCCAGCGTCTCTGGGCGGCGTTTTTGCAGCGTCTGGCGCACCTCGATCGACAGCGCGGCGACCTGCATGTAGTCCAGATCAGGCGGCAGGCGCAGGTTTTCAAAATGGGCCGCTCGCTCCACATCGTCCTTTTGCCGGTCGATGTAGCCGCTGTATTTGGCGGCAATTTCCACTTGCTCGATCACCGGCGCACTCAGCTCGGCCAGGGCTTCTACACCCACGTCGCTGCTTGCATGCTTGCCGCCATCCAGGCTCATCAGGCTGGCGTAGCTCACGTCGGGGCGACGCAACAGGTCAAACAGCTTGTATTCATGCTCGATGGCCTTGCCCAGCACGCGCTCAGACTCTGCCGCCGGCAGGTTGCGCGGATTGACCCAGGTCGTCTTGAGGCGCTGTGTTTCACGTGAAACAGCGTCGCGCTTGCGGCTGAAGGCGTCCCAGCGCGCGTCGTCGACCAGACCCAACTGGCGGCCGATCTCGGTCAGGCGCATGTCGGCGTTGTCCTCGCGCAGTTGCAGGCGAAACTCCGCCCGGCTGGTGAACATGCGGTAGGGCTCGGTCACGCCCTTGGTAATCAGGTCGTCAACCAGCACACCCAGATAGGCGTCGCTGCGCGCCGGCACCCAGGGCGCCTCGCCGCGGCATTGCAGCGCGGCGTTCAGACCGGCGTACAGCCCCTGGGCCGCGGCCTCTTCATAGCCCGTCGTGCCGTTGATCTGCCCGGCAAAGAACAGGCCCTGAATCTGCCTCGTCTCAAAGCTGGCCTTGAGCGAGCGCGGGTCGAAATAGTCGTACTCAATGGCGTAGCCCGGGCGCAGGATGTGGGCGTTCTCCAGCCCTTTCATCGATCGCACCAGCGCCAGCTGGATGTCGAACGGCAGGCTGGTGGAGATGCCGTTGGGGTAGAACTCGTGCGTGGTCAGGCCCTCGGGCTCCAGAAAAATCTGGTGGCTGTCCTTGTCGGCAAAGCGGTTGATCTTGTCCTCGACGCTGGGGCAGTAGCGCGGCCCCACGCCCTCGATCTTGCCGGTGAACATCGGGCTGCGGTCAAATCCGCTCCTGATGATCTCGTGCGTGCGCTCGTTGGTCCAGGTGATCCAGCACGGCACCTGGCGCGGGTGCATCACCGCGCTGCCCATGAAGCTGAACACCGGCAACTGGCCCTCGTTCACGCCGCCGGGCATGCCGTCGCCGGGCTGCTCTTCGCACTGGCTGAAGTCGATGCTGCGCCCGTCGATGCGCGGCGGCGTGCCCGTCTTCAGCCGCCCCTGCGGCAGCTGCAACTCCTTGAGTCGCGCCGACAGCGACACCGCCGGTGGATCTCCTGCCCTGCCGCCCTGGTAGTTGTTCAGGCCAACGTGGATCTTGCCATCCAGGAAAGTGCCCGCCGTCAGCACCACGGCACGGGCGCGAAAGCGCAGTCCGATCTGCGTGACCGCGCCCACCACCCGCTCGCCCTCGACCATCAGGTCATCGACGGCCTGCTGGAACAGCCACAGATTGGGCTGGCTCTCCAGCCGGTGGCGAATTGCCGCCTTGTACAGAATTCGGTCTGCCTGCGCCCGCGTGGCGCGCACCGCCGGCCCTTTGCTGCTGTTGAGCGTGCGGAACTGAATACCCGCCTCGTCGGTCGCCAGCGCCATGGCGCCGCCCAGCGCGTCCACCTCTTTCACCAAATGGCCCTTGCCGATGCCGCCAATGCTGGGGTTGCAGCTCATCTGCCCCAGGGTCTCGATGTTGTGCGTCAGCAGCAAGGTGGCGCAGCCCATACGGGCACTGGCAAGCGCCGCCTCGGTACCGGCGTGGCCGCCGCCGACGACGATGACGTCAAACTCCTGGGGATACAACATGATGGATCGAGAAATTGCGAGAAAACCCATAATTTTCCCATCTTTGGTTTGGGATGTCCCCGGCCACGGTTTACCCACCGCAGCGTAACTGCCCAAACCCCGCCAGCAACGGCCCACACCGGCTCCAGGCCGGCGGCAATCAACCACATCTGCAAGATGGCAGCACAACGCATAGCATTGGTGTTTTCACACAAGGAGATCACACCATGAAGCTGTACTACTCGCCCGGCGCCTGCTCGCTCTCGCCCCACATCATTCTGGAAGAGACCGGCCTGACGTGCGAACTGGTGCTGGCCAGCACCAAGAGCCACAAGCTGCAGGACGGCACCGACTACTACACGATCAACCCGCTGGGCTATGTTCCAGTGCTCGAACTGGACGACGGCACCCGCCTGCGCGAAGGCCCGGTCATCGTCCAGTACCTGGCCCACCAGGTGCCACAGAAGAACCTGGTTCCAGCCCAGGGCACCATGGCGCATTACCACCTGCTGGAGTGGCTCACCTTCATCGGCACCGAGGTTCACAAGGGCTTCTCGCCACTGTTCAGCCCCGCTACGCCCGAGGAATACAAGACGCAGGCAAAGGAGAAACTGCTCTCCCGCCTGCAATGGATCGACGGCCAGCTGGCCGGCAAGCAATACCTGCTGGGCAACGACTTCAGCGTGGCCGATGCCTATTTGTTCACCGTCACCAACTGGGCGCAGTTCGTCGGCCCGGACATCTCGCACCTGAAGAACCTGTCGGCATACCGCGATCGGGTGGCGGCACGCCCGGCCGTGCAGGCTGCCATGAAGGCGGAAGGCCTGCTCAAGTAACGCCGCCTGCGGGTTCACCCATGCCCGCAGTCACACCGCCCATGTTCCTGTTTCACGTGAAACAGGAACATGCTTCAAGAAAGAGCGCCATGACCACCCTCTTCGACCCCATTCATGCGGGCTCCCTGCACCTGGCCAACCGCATTGCCATGGCTCCGCTGACGCGCAACCGCAGCCCCGAAGCCATCCCCAATGCGATGAACGCGCGCTACTATGCCCAGCGCGCCAGCGCCGGCCTGATCATCACCGAGGGCACGGCCATCAGCCCCCAGGGCCAGGGCTATGCCGACGTGCCCGGCCTATACGGCACCGACCAGCTGCAGGGCTGGAAGCAGGTCACGCAAGCCGTGCATGAGCGCGGCGGATGCATCGTCACGCAACTGTGGCACGTGGGTCGCGTGTCGCACCACTGGCTGCAGCCGCAAGAGCGCGAACCCGTTGGCCCTTCTGCACTGCGCGCCGAGGCCAAGACCTATCTGATCGATCCGACTACCGGCAAGGGCGGTTTCATACCCACGTCGCAGCCACGCGCGCTCGACGCCGAGGAGCTGCCCGACATCGTCCACAGCTACGCCACCGCAGCGCGCAACGCGGTGGAAGGCGCAGGCTTTGACGGCGTGGAAATCCACGGCGCCAACGGCTACCTGCTCGACCAGTTCCTCAAGGACGGCGCCAACCAGCGCCGCGACGACTACGGCGGTGCCATTCCCAACCGCGCCCGCCTGATGCTCGAAGTGGTGCGCGCGGTCTGCGACGCCGTCGGCAGCGGCCGCGTCGGCCTGCGGCTGTCTCCGGTCACGCCAGCCAACGGCATCACCGACAGCCACCCCCAGCCGCTGTTCGACTACCTGGCCCGCCACCTCGCGCCGTTGGGCCTGTCCTACATCCACGTGATCGAAGGCGCCACCGGCGGGCCGCGCACAGTCGAAGGCCACCCCTTCGACTACGCCGCCTTCAAGGCCGCCTACCGCAACGCCGGCGGGCAAGGCGCATGGATGGTCAACAACGGCTACGACCGCGCCATGGCGATCGACGCCGTGGCCAGCGGCGCGGCGGATATCGTCGCCTTCGGCAAGGACTACATCTCCAACCCCGACCTGGCCGAGCGCCTGCGCAGCGGCGCACCGCTCAACGCCTGGGACAAGACCACCTTCTACGGTGGCACCGAACCCGGCTATACCGACTACCCTGCCCTCGGCGTAACGGCGCCCTGACGCCGCGCGGCGCATGCATGGGGTTGGGACGGCTTGCCAAAGCACTTGACTCTGACATCATGGCAAGGTGCAACATACCAGCCATTCCCAACCAATCCATCAGGAGGACTCCATGCAATACCAGTTCACAGTCGACGGCATGACCTGCGGCCACTGCGAGCGTGCCGTCGTACACGCCGTGCGTCAGGTCGACACCGACGCCATCGTCAAGGTCGACCTCGAAACCAAGCAGGTCAACGTCAGCAGCGACAAGGCTGCGCGCGACGCCATCGCCAACGCCATCCAGGAAGAGGGCTACAAGGTTCTCGCATGAACGCAGCGACGTCGGGCGCCGCGCACTGGCCCGTGGCCATTGGCCAGGCGGCCGAGCGCGCCGGTGTTTCGGCGCGCATGGTGCGCCACTATGAAAGCCTTGGCCTGCTGCCGCCGGTAGCGCGCACCGACGGCGGCTACCGCCAGTACACCGAGGCAGACGTGCACACCCTGCGCTTCATCCGCCGTGCACGCGACCTGGGCTTCTCGATGGACGAGATCGCCCAGCTGCTGGGCCTGTGGCAAGACAAGCAACGCGCCAGCGCCCAAGTCAAGCAGATCGCGCAAAAGCACATCGCCAGCCTGACCGAACGCATCGCCGCCATGCAGGCCATGCAGCGCAGCCTGCAGGCGCTGGTGGCCTGCTGCCATGGCGACGAGCGACCCGATTGCCCCATCCTCGACGACCTGGCAGCCGAGTAGGGACGTGTCTACGGTCTTGTCAAAACACCGCCCAGCAGCGTGCCAATGCACTGCTCGGCAACCTGCTCCGCGCCGTAGTCGCCACCCGGCTGGTACCAGCGGCCAATCCAGCTCAGGGCGCCGGCGATCACGAAGGCCGTAATCTTGGGGTCGCAGGGCGCGAGCGACCCCTCCTCCACCCCCTGCGCCACCAGGCGGCGAAAGGCCAGGTCAATCTCGCGCTTCATGCGGCGCAGCTCGGTGCGGCTGGGTTCGGGCACTTCCTCATCGCCCACACGGATCAGGCACATGCCGAAGGGCTGGGTGACGATGTCGGCATACACCTGCATGCAGGCGCGGAGCATGTCCACGGCGTTGCCGCCGGCGGCGCGCGAAGCCTCGATGCCATCCAGCGTCATGTGCAGCCCCTTCTTCACGCACTCCAGCAGGATCTCGTCCTTGTTCTTCACGTAGTAGTACAGCGTGGGCTTGCTCACGTGCAGGCTGGCGGCAATGTCGTCCAGCGACGTGGCGTGAAAGCCGCGCTCGTTGAACATCTGCGCGGCCGTAGAAAGCACCGCGTTGCGCTTGGCCTCGCGCTGCTGCGCGCGCGCGGGGGCGTCGGCCCAGGGTGAATCTTCCTGGCCCGTACTGCGCCGACGTACGCCGGCCTTGGCCGCCGTTGCCCTGGAACCTGCGGGTGATGCGCCCATGCCGGTAACTCCTGCGTATCCCGGGTTATTCCTGATGCCTGAACAGGCTGGTCTAACCAAAAATCTACTTTCAAGTAACTAGTCTACGTAAAAGTAGATAGATCACCGGTTCGCACAAACCCGTAGAGGAAGCCGATGGAGACAACCAGACCCTTGTTGCAGGTGGATGCCGTCACGCTGGCCTTTGGCGGCGTGCGCGCGCTGTCGGGGGTCAGTTTCAGCGTGCAGCCGGGCTCGATCACCGCGGTGATCGGCCCCAACGGCGCGGGCAAGACGTCGCTGTTCAACACCATCTCGGGCTTCTACCGCCCGACCGAGGGCAGCATCCGGTTCAAGGGCCAGGAGATCACGCGCATCCCCGCGCCGCAGCGCGCGCGCATGGGCCTGGGGCGCAGCTTCCAGAACATCGCGCTGTTTCGCGGCATGACGGTGCTCGACAACATCAAGCTCGGGCGCCACGCGCACCTGAAAACCAACGTCTTCGACGCCTTGTTCTACCTGGGCCGCGCGCGCCGCGAAGAGGCCGCGCTGCGCCGCGACATCGAGGAACGCATCATCGATTTCCTGGAGATAGACCACATCCGCCACGCCCCCGTCTCGGCCCTGTCCTACGGCCTGCAAAAGCGCGTGGAGATGGCGCGCGCGCTGGCCATGCAGCCCGAGATCCTGATGCTCGACGAGCCCGTGGCCGGCATGAACCGCGAGGAGACCGAGGACATGGCGCGCTTCATCCTCGACGTGCGCGCCGAGTGGGGCGTGACGGTGCTGATGGTCGAGCACGACATGGGCATGGTGATGGATTTGTCGGACCACGTGGTGGTGCTCAACTTCGGCCAGGTCATCGCCCAGGGCGTGCCCGCCGTGGTGCAGGCCGACCCGGAAGTGACCCGCGCCTACCTGGGCTCGGGCAACGTCGATGAACTGCGCGCCAAGCTGCAGGCCGCATCCCGGCCCCGGGCCGCCACCACGGGAGCCGCATGATGGACTGGGCCTTTCTGTTCGAGATCAGCCTGACCGGCCTGGCCAGCGGCGGCCTGTACGCGCTGGCGGCGCTGGCCTTCGTGGTGGTCTACAAGGCCACGCGCGTGGTCAACCTGGCCATCGGCGAGATGCTGATGGCCGGCGGCTACCTGTTCTTCACCTTCGCCGCGATGTGGGCGCTGCCGCTGTGGCTGGCGATTCCCGCCGCGGTGCTGGCGGCGGGCGTGCTCGGCGGCGTGATCGAGCGCACCATGATCCGCCCGCTGCTGGGCGAGCCGGAGATCTCGGTGTTCATGGTCACCGTCGGCCTGTCCTCGGTGCTGATCGGGCTGGTGGAGATCCTCTGGAGTGCCGACCAGCGCCGCCTGCCGGACTTCATGCCCAGCGCGCCAATCATGGTCGGCGACGCCTTCCTCGCGCCCAAGGTGTTCTGGGGCGCGGTGGTGGCCGCCGTGTTCATCGCCGCCGTGCTCCTGCTGTTTCGCTACTGGAGGGGCGGCGTCGCGCTGCGCGCCACGGCCAGCGACCAGGGCGCGGCGTATTCGGTGGGCATCAACGTGCCGCGCGTGTTTTCGCTCGCCTGGGTGGCGTCCGCCATGCTGGCGGCCGTCTCCGGGATCATCGTCGGCTCGATCGGCGGCATCTCCAGCAGCATGGGCGTGTTCGGTCTGTCAGTGCTGGTGGTGGTCATCGTCGGCGGGCTCGACAGCGTGCTCGGCGCGCTGGTCGCCGGTCTGCTGATCGGCCTGGTCGAAGCCCTGGCCGGCGCCTACCTGGGCGGCGAATACAAGCTGCTGGCGACTTTCGTGGTGCTGGTGGCCATCCTGATGCTGCGGCCCTACGGCCTGTTCGGCACGCACGAGATCGAACGGCTATGACACGACGCGCTTGGCTGCCTCGCTCCTTCCCCCACAGGGGGAAGGCTGGGATGGGGGCGGCGTGGTTCAGGCGCACGGCAGCTGTGCATCAGCGGCCGCTGCCCCCCGCCCCTACCCTCCTCCAGCGGGGGAGGGAGAAGAAAACAGCGGCATTTTTCACCATGGATCATTGAAATGCGCATCGGAACCCTCAAGGAAAGCTACGTCGCCGACGCGGCGTTGTTCGACTCGCGCACCCAGCATGCCTGGCTGGCGCTGGCCGCTGCGCTGCTGGTGCTGTTTCCCTTCGTCGCCAGCGACTACTGGCTCTACCTGGCCTGCCTGGTGGCGATCAACGTGGCCAGCAGCACGGGGCTCAACATCCTGACCGGCTACACCGGACTGGTCAGCCTGGGGCAGGCGGCCTTCATGGGCCTGGGCGCGTACACCGTGGCCATCCTGCAGGCGCGCTGGGGTACGCCGTTTCTGCTCAACCTGCTGACGGGCGGCGTGGTGGCAATGCTGGGCGGCATCGTGGTCGGTATTCCGTCGCTGCGCGTCAAGGGGCTGTACCTGGCCATCGTGACCATCGCAGCCTCGTTCATCGCGCATTTCCTGTTCGCCAATTTCGACTTCACGGGCGGCACGGCGGGGTTGTCGCTGCCGCCGGCGCGCATCTTCGGCGTGGACCTCGAT
Organism: Comamonas faecalis; assembly: GCF_039538025.1. Lineage (NCBI taxonomy): Bacteria > Pseudomonadati > Pseudomonadota > Betaproteobacteria > Burkholderiales > Comamonadaceae > Comamonas > Comamonas faecalis. The sequence continues at coordinate 75,205 of NZ_BAABBP010000003.1, read as the reverse complement.
ACCTCGTTTCGCCTGTACTGGCTCATCGTGCCGGTGATGCTGTTGATGCTTTTCGGCGCGGCCAACCTGTTTCGCACGCGCATCGGGCGCGCCTTCATCGCGATTCGCGACCGCGACATCTCGGCCGAGGTGCTGGGCATACCGCTGCTCAAGTACAAGCTGCTGTCATTCGGCCTGTCGTCGTTCTACGCCGGCGTGGCAGGCGGGCTGTGGGCGTATTTCTTCCGCGTGGTCACGCCCGAGAGCTTTCCGCTGTCGATGTCGATCTTCTTCCTGGCGGCCATCATCGTCGGCGGCATGGGTTCGATCCTGGGCGCCATCCTGGGCGCGGTGTTCATGACGCTGGTGCCCGAGCTGCTCAAGCTGGTGTTCGACTGGCTGCCCGGCGGCATCGAGCTGGCCGTCTTCCTCTCGCCGGTGCGCCTGGTGGTGTTTGGCGCGCTGATCATCGGTTTTCTGGTCTTCGAGCCACTGGGGCTCGCAGAAATGTGGCGGCGCACGCGCCGGTTCTTTCACCTGTGGCCCTTCAAAAACTAGCCACTGATTCCATCGGACAAGGAGACAGACATGAACCCGCAAGGACTTTCCCCCCGCCGCCGCAGCCTGGTGCTGGGCGCCGCCGCGGCCGGTGCCGCCGCCCTCGCCCAGCCGCTGTCGGTGCTGGCGCAAAGCGCCGACGAGATCGTCATCGGCGGCTCGATCCCGATGACCGGCGTATTCGCCTTTGCCGGCGTGGGCATCAACGCCGGCATCCAGGACTACGTGAAGATCATCAACGACGCCGGCGGCATCAAGGGCCGCAAGGTGCGCTACGTGCCCGAGGACACGGCGTACAAGGTGGACATGTCGGTGGCCGCGTACAAGAAGATCACCAGCCAGAACAAGGTCAACCTGTACTACGGCGACTCCACCGGCTTTGCCAAGACCATCAACCCCGAGCTGGAGAGGAACGGCGGCATCCTGATGGCCGGCGCCTCGTTCGCCACCGAATTGAACGACCCGAAGAAGTACCCGCACCAGTTCCTGGTCGGCCCCGACTACACCGAGATGTTCGGCATATTGCTGAAACACATCGCCAAGGAAAAGCCCGGCGCCAAGGTGGCCTTCGTCTACTCCGACTCCGAGTTCGGCCGCGATCCGATCGACTCCAGCGAAGCGCTGGCCAAGCAGCTGGGCCTGTCGGTGCCGATCAAGATCATGACCCCCGCCGGCAGCGTGGACGTGTCCACCGAGGTCATCAAGCTGCGCCGCGCCAGGCCCGACTACACCATCTTCCACGGCTACATCCTGGCGCCCATCCCCGAGTTCATCACCCAGGGCAAGCAGCAGGGCATGACGAGCAAGTGGATGGGCACCTTCTGGACCATGGACAGCTCCACCGTGATGAAGATGGGCGCCGACGGCGACGGCTTCATGGGCGTGATGCCCTACCGCTACTACTACGACACCGAGCGCGCCCCGATGCTGGAGAAGATCCGCGCGATGCGCCCGGAGTACCAGAGCACGGCCTATATGCAGGGCTTTCTCGCCACCATGCTGTTCCTCGAATCGGCCAGGCGCTGCCTGGACGGCAACAAGCCGCTCACCGGCGACAACCTAAAGGCGGCGCTGAACTCCATCAAGGACTTCGACACCGGCGGCGTGATCGGCGTGCCCATCACCATCAGCGGCAACTCCATCCCGGTGGGGCGCGTCTACAAGGCCGACATGAAGACGCAGAAGATGGTCGCCGCGTCCGATTGGATCAAGCTCTGACGTTTTCCTCCCTCCCCCTCTGGGGGAGGGCTGGGGTGGGGGCCTACGGCGCAATGCGCAGCCAGCGCCTGAACCGGCCGCCCCCATCCCTGCCTTCCCCCGGTGGAGGAAGGAGCAATGAACGCAATCGCCGCGAGACGCCATGAATTCCCCTCCTCCCATCCTCGAAGTCAACAACATCGAGGTCATCTACAACAAGGTCGTCCAGGCCCTGCGCGGCCTGTCGCTGGCCGTGCCGCGCGGGCAAATCGTGGCGCTGCTGGGCAGCAACGGCGCGGGCAAGAGCACCACGCTCAAGGCGGTGTCCAACCTGCTGGCACTCGAAGACGGGCAGCTGGCCGCCGGCAGCATCCGCTTTGCCGGCCAGGACACGGCCCGGCTGGCGCCGCACACCCTGGTGCGCAGCGGCCTGTCGCACGTGATGGAGGGGCGGCGCATCTTCGAGGATCTGACGATCGAGGAAAACCTCGTCGCCTCGACCTACGCGCTGGCCGGCCGCGAGGGAGCGGCCCCGCCCGACTTCGACCTGGTCTACGAATATTTCCCGCGCCTGCACGAGCGCCGCAAGGGCCTGGCCGGCTACCTGTCGGGCGGCGAGCAGCAGATGCTGGCCATCGGCCGGGCGCTGATCGCCCAGCCGCAGCTCATCCTGCTCGACGAGCCGTCGCTCGGCCTCTCGCCCAAGCTCACCGAAGACATTTTTTCCATCATCGCTCGCATCAACGCCGAGCGCGGCACCTCGATGCTGCTGGTCGAGCAGAACGCCACCGTGGCGCTGGCCGTAGCGCACAGCGGCTACATCATGGAGAACGGCAAGATCGTCATCGACGGCACGGCCGAACGTCTGGCCAGCGACCCGGACGTGCGCGAGTTCTACCTTGGCATGGGCGGCAGCGGCGAGGCCAAGAGCTTCAAAGAGATCAAGCACTACAAACGGCGCAAAAGATGGCTGTCATGAATCTCCCTGAACTCACCCTGCCCCAGATGCTGCGCGAGCGCGCACACACGGACGCCGAGCGCGTGGCCATCCGGCAAAAGGACTTCGGCATCTGGAAGCCCTTCACCTGGGCGCAGTACTACGAGCGCGCCGCGCATTTCGGCCAGGGGCTGCTGCAGCTGGGATTGGGCGCGGGCGGCCACGTCGGCGTGATTGCCGAGAACCGCATCGAATGGGTGCTGGCGCAGATGGGCGCGGGCCTGGTGGGCGGCATCACCGTGGGCGTCTACCCGACCAGCCCCAGCCCCGAGGTAGCCTATGTGGTCGGCCACGCCGACATCGCCATCATGGTCTGCGAGGATCAGGAGCAGACCGACAAGGTGCTCGATGCGCTCGACCAGTTGCCACTGCTGAAAAAAATCATCGTGATGGAACCGAAGGGCCTGCGCAGCTGTGCCCCCGAGCACCGCGCGCTGATCACGACCTTCGACGAGGTCGAGCAGCTGGGCCGCAGCCGGCATGATCCGGCGCACATCGACGCGCTGCTGGCACGCCAGCAGCTCGACGACGTGGGCCTGATGATCTACACCTCGGGCTCCACCGGCAAACCCAAGGGCGCGATGATCTCGTGGCGCAACATGCGCGGCGTCACGCCCGGCATCGTCGAGCGCCTGCAGCTGAGCGGCAGCACCACCCACCTGTCCTACCTGCCGCTGTGCCACGTGGCCGAGCAGATGTTGACCACCTTCGTACCGCTGTACCTGAGCTCCACGGTCAACTTTGGCGAATCGATCCGCACCGTGCAGGAAGACTTGCGCGAGGTGGCGCCGACCATGTTCCTGGGCGTGCCGCGCATCTGGGAGAAGCTGCATTCCTCCATCAGCATCAAGATGCAGGAGACCGGGCCGCTGCGCCGCGCGCTGTACGCACACGCCCTGGCCGCCTGCGCGCCGCTGGCCGACACACCGCGCGCCCAATGGGGCCTGGCCGAACGCCTGCGCTACGCGGCGTATTACTGGCTGGTGCTGCGCGCGCTGCAGAACTTCATCGGCCTGCGCGAGGCCACCGTGGCGCTCACCGGCGCCGCGCCGATCGCGCCCGAGGTGGTGCGCTTCTTCCGCACCCTGGGTGTGCCGCTCATCGAGGTCTACGGACTGACCGAATCGACCGGCATGGTCACTGGCCACCGGCTCGATGACGTGGCCATCGGCACCGTCGGGCCCGTCATCGAGGGCGTGCAGTACCGCATCGCCGACAGCGGCGAATTCCAGATCCGCGGCGACATGGTCTTCGCCGGCTACTACAAGAATCCCGAGGCCACGGCGCAGAGCATCCAGGACGGCTGGCTGCACACCGGCGACGTGGTGCGCGAGGAGCGCGGCCAAATCAAGATCGTCGATCGCTTGAAGGACATCATGATCACCGCCGGCGGCAAGAACCTGACGCCATCGGAGATCGAGAACACCATGAAGGCCAGCCCCTTCATCAAGGAATGCGTGATCGTCGCCGACGGGCGCAAGTTCGTCGGTGCGCTGGTGATGATCGACTACGAGACCGTGGGCAAATGGGCCGAGGCGCGGCGCCTGGCGTTCACGCATTTCCGCTCGCTGGTCGAGACGCCCGAGGTGCGCCAGCTGATCGATGCCGAGATCGCCAGCGGCAACGCCAGGCTGGCGCAGGTGGCGCAGATCCGCAAGTTTCACCTTTTGCCTAAGGAGCTGGACCACGACGACGGCGAAGTCACCGCTACCATGAAGGTGCGCCGCTCCAGCATCTACAAGACCTATGCGGCGGAGATCGAGGCCTTGTATGCATGACAGGTCGCGCCGGCAGCCATCAAACCAAAAGTAAATCCATATGACCACCACCCCCCTGCTCGTCACCCGCCAGGGCGCCATCGCCACGCTGCAATTCAACCGCCCAGAGGCCATGAACGCCCTGGATTTGGACACCGCCCAGGCGCTGCTGGCGGCAGTGCAAAGCATTGCGCAGGACACCAGCGTGCGCGCCGTACTGCTCAAGGGCTCGGGCCGCGCCTTCGTCGCTGGCGGCGACCTGGCGCTGCTGCGCGCCGATCCGGTACAGGGTGCGCGTGCGCTGCTCACACCACTCAACGAAGCCATGCTGCTGCTGCAGAACCTGGACGCTCCAGTCATAGCCCAGGTGCACGGAGCCGCGGCCGGCGCCGGCCTGTCGCTGATGCTGATGTGCGACTTCGTCCTGGCGGCCGAGGGCACCAAGTTCAACCTGGCCTACATCAATCTGGGCACCAGCTGCGACGTCGGCGCGTCCTGGGCGCTTCCGCGCCTGGTGGGTCTGCGCCACGCACTGGAGATCGCCATGCTGGGCGAGACCTTTGGTGCGGATGAAGCGCTGCGCCTGGGCCTGGTCAACCGCGTGCTGCCGGCCGCCGAGCTGGAGGACGCTGCCCAAGCCTTTGCCCAGCGCCTGGCCAGCGGGCCAACGCGCGCCTACGGCCACATGCGCCGGCTGATGCGCTCCAGTTTTGACCGCGACCTGGCCCCGCAGCTGCAGGCCGAGGCCCAGTCGTTTGACGCCTGCGCACGCACCGAAGACCTGCGCGAAGGGCTGGAAGCCTTTTTTGCCAAGCGCGCGCCGCAATTCAAGGGTCAATAGGCCCGCTGCGACATGAATGGCCGTCAGGCGGTCTGGTAGAACACCTCGACGCTCCCCTTGAGCGTGATCAGCAGCGGTCGTCCCTTGCGGTCGCGCGTCTTGCCGGCGGGCACCTTGATCCAACCCTCGCTGACGCAGTATTCCTCGACGTCCACACGCTCCTTGCCGTTGAAGCGCACGCCAATGTCTATCGGCTGCTGAAAAATCGCCGCCACATGGTGGGGGCTGCGCGGGTCGACGGCAAGGCGGTCAGGCAGGGCAATCAGGGAAGAATCGGTCACGGTGCAAACCAGGCGAAAGTGCAGAGGGAAGAAAGGGCGGCGCTCGGTGGCGGCTGCGCCGCCGGCCACCGCGCCAAAGTTTACTGCACGCCCGCTGCGCGATAGGCCTGGCGCAACTGCTGGATGTTGTTCAACATCGCCGTCGGCCCGCTGCTGTCCATCAGATGCACGAATCAGAAGCCGGCCGTCACATTCATCCAGTAGCGGCGGCCGTCGTATTGCGCACCGTAGGTGGAGTAATCCACCCGCTTGTCCAGCAGGTTGTAAATGCCTGCGCCCAGCTTGACGTTCCTGGACAGGGCGTAATTCAGGCCCAGATCCACGAAGGCGAACGACGGCGTTCCCTGGGCCATGCTGGTGCGGCTCAGGTATTCGGACGTTTTGCTTCGGAAGTTCATCCGGCCCCAGACACCCAGCGCCTGGGTGGCTTTCCAATCCAGCGTGGCGTTAAGCATGTGCTTGGGCATCTTGTTGAGCGGCCGCCCCTTGAAGTCGCCGCTCTTTTGCTCCGAGCGCGTATAGGTGTAATTGGAAGTCAGGCGCAAGCCCTCCTGGATCGCCCAGGTCGCCGTGGCCTCGATGCCGCGCATATTGGCCTTGTCCACGTTGACCCGGTCGCTCAAAAACTTGTACGTGGTGCCGTTGTAGACGCAGTTGCCGGTCACGATCGCGCTTCCATTGCCCGCCGTATCCGAGCAGCTGCGTATCTCGGTGATCTTGTCCTTGAACTCGGTGTTGAACAGCATCAGGCTGGCGTTCAGATTGCTGCGGTTGTCCCAAATCACACCGATTTCCTGGCTGGTGCTTTTCTCGGGCTTCAAATTGGGGTTGCCGATGATCCAGGCCGGGTCACCGCCGCCTCCGGTCAATTGCCCCGCAGCACTGCGCAAACCCGGCGCCTTGAAGCCAGCAGAAATACCTCCCTTGAAGCTGAACATCTCGGTGGCCTTCCATACGCCATACAGGCGCGGAGTCCAGTGCGTGCCGTAGTTTTCATCCTTGTTCATGCGCAGGCCGGTGGTCAGCGCAAAGCTGTCGGTCATGCTCCATTCGTTCTCGGCAAACAACGCCCACTGGTAGCGTTCCAGCCGACCGAGCTTGTTGCCGTTGTCCAGCAGATCTTCGTTTTTGAATGACATGCCCACCGTCGTCAAATGCCGGCCGCCGCCCAACGGCATGGTCAGCTGGCTGTTGAACTCGGTGTTCTTGATGTTCATGCTCCGCCCCGGGTTGTCCACCTCCTCTTGCTGCAAATAGGTGGTGGACGTTCCGACGGCCCAGCGTCCGGTGTGCGTCAGTGCGTACAAGGTCTTGTCATAGTCGCTCAACGACGAGGTATTGCCACTCCTGCCCGCCGTCGTACCGCGCTCCTGCTTGGTATGGCTGGCCTCGAACACCAAATCGTGATCCTTGTTGGGAGCAAGGCTGAGCTTGACCGTGCCCGAGCCCGTGTCCTGCTTGTTGAAGCCATTGAGGAAACGATCCTCGTTGCGGCGCGACTTCTGGCCATAGATCTGCAGACCCAGCACGTCATCTTTGACCGGACCACCGAGGAAAAATCCCGCCTGGTACATATCTCCCGCGTCCGAGGATTCCTGCTGCGTCGTCTCGGCGCGCACCGTGCCAGTCCAGGCCTTGGCCACCTTGCGGGTGATGATGTTGATCACGCCACCCATCGCATCCGAGCCATACAGCGACGACATTGGTCCACGCACCACCTCGATGCGCTCGATGGCGCTGATCGGCGGCAACCAGCCTTGCTCGATCCCGGAACCGTCGCTGTTGGGGCGAGTCTCGCGCGAGTTCTGGCGCCTGCCGTCGACCAGAATCATCGTGTAACCCGCTCCCATGCCGCGAATGCTGATGTCGCTGGAACTGCCGCCACCGGTCACCAGCACACCGGGCACGTCGCGCAAGGCATCGGTCACATCGCGATAAGCCTTTTTCTCCAACTCACCACGAGGAATCACGGTGATTGAAGCCGGTGCATCTTCCACCGCCTGCTCAAAACCCGAAGCCGTGATCACCATGGTGTCCAGGGTTCTGGCGTCTGGCGCCGACTGCGCCAAGGCAGGAGAGGCCAGGCCCAGCGCCACGATGGCGGCGGCAAAGGAAGAAGGACAAAGGATGGAAGAGGGAGGATGTGCCATGAAGATAAAAGTAATGCGTATGAGAATCAGTCTTGTTATCTTAACGAAAATTTACGCTTGATTTACCTTGGCAACACACCCAGGAAAGAAAACACGACCTACATCAAAAACATGCTCTTTCGAGCGTCAACCACCGGGTGCGTACAGCCTTTGGGACGTATTTCCAGACGGGGCAAGACCTGCAGAGCCGGGCGCGTCCACTGTCGGCACGCATCGGCATCAACGGCGCGATGGCGATCCTGGCCGGCATTTTTGCCGCCGGATGCAGCATGGATGTCCCTTGTGGATCAAGCTGGGGACAGTGCCGGCACAAGTGGCCAGTTGTCCACAAGCCATGCCGGCACGGCGTTTTTGTCCCCATTTCGGTGTCAGCTCGCGCACCGTCTCATCCCAAGGATTCAATGAATCGCAAATCATTGATTCATAGACAAAAAATGTAGTTGTCCACAGTTTGATGGCTGGCCTACTACTATTACTAATTAAAGAGATAGAAATAATGACAACCATAGTCGTGCAAATCGACACTGCCCCTCTCACCTTTTCCCATTCGCGGGATTGGATTCTTTCAAAGCGTTTGAAATCGCAGCGGCACCAACGGCGACCTGCCGTGCTTCGTTTGCAAATCGGGACTTATGGACTTACCGGCAAGTCCGTATCCAGCGCTCAAGGACGAACAGCGCGCCCAACGCCACCCAGAACGCAGTGAAACGCTCCGACCCGTCCCCAGGACAACAAAACGCACCTGGAGGCGCACAAGCCCGCGCAGACCATCTGGCGAGCGAGTAAACCGGCCTCCAGGACACGCAGTCTCCAGATGGCGGAATGTGTTTGTGGATAAACCTGGGCAGGGTTTCAGGAAAAGTCAGGTGTTTTCCACAGATGGCGCGTGACCGCGCGGTCTGTCCCCAATGCACAAGACACAAACCCCGGGCGTGCTACCCAGGGTTTGTCGAGCGTCAAGCAGTTGATTTGATGTAAGAAAAATTACTTTTCCACAGCATCGCGTGGTCTTCTACTACTACGACTATCTTTAAATATTGAATACAGGAAGAACAATAGCGGCGTTGCGACCACGGCTTCGCCGCCCTGTCTTTTGCTTCGGCGCGGCTCAGAACGGCGCGTCGTTCTCCGGCTGGTCGCTGCCGGTGAGCGGCATGGGCGCGCCGGGCTGGCCCGCCGGCGCCGCGCTGCGCCCTTCCCCATCCAGCGCCAGGATCAGGTCGGCCACCATCTGGCCCAGCTCAGTGGTCGCAATGGCCACGTCGGCGTCAAATCCGCCGTCGTCCTGCGTCTGGCCTTCCATCACCACGTCGGCAAATGCCAGTTTTTTCAACTGCAGCCCCTCGGTCAGCACAAAGTGCACCCGATCGTCCCAGGTCAGCGCCAGCTTGGTCGGCAGCTTGCCGGCCTGGATGTGCTCGCGTACCTCGTCGATGTCCAGCGGGTGGCGGGCATAGCGCACCACCGCCTTGTCCTCTCCTGCGCTCTTGAGCTCGCACTCTCGGTCGATGGAAAAGCCGGCCGGCGCCTCCTGCGACACCAGCCAGTGCGCCATTGCCGCCTGGGGGCTGGTCTGCGTGTCCAGCAGCGCCAGAGACAGCCCCGGCAGAGCCTCGACCAGCGCGGTCGTGATCTCATCCGCCCGCCCCTGGCTGGACGTGTCCAGCGCCAACAGGTGCGCCTGCGGGTCGATCCACACCCATGTCGTTCCCAGCTTGGTGAAGGCCATCGGCAGCAGATCCAGCCGCGCCTCGTCCTTGAGCTCCTTGCTTTCCTTCTTGCCGGGCTTGCGTCCGGTCTGCTGCTCGATCTGCTCGGCCTTCTCCTGCACCTTGCGCGCCAGCACGCTGGCGGGCAGCACCTTGGACTCGGCCATGAAGCGCAGAATCCACTGCCCGCCCACGCTCTCGGCCAGCAGGCCATGCGCTTCGCCGCGTGGCGGCACCCAGCCGCTGGAATGTTCCTGCGTAGCGCCGCAGGCGACGAATGGCGTCTTGGCCAGCGCCTGCTCGACGGCCGACAGATCGCCCTGCCAGTCCTGCGCAATGCGGTAAACGATGAGATTCTTGAACACCTGATTTCCTTCCAACAAACAAAAAAACGCTGATGCCCGGGCGCCTGTGGCGGCGTGCGGATCAACTGGACAGAACTTTACACAGGCGATGCACACGCACATTGCAACGCAACATCGGCCGCGCAAACTGCAGTCATCGTGAACCCCAACGCAAAGGAAGCACCATGATCCGATTCACCAAGACCACCCTCGTCGCCAGCCTGGCCTCGGCCCTGATGGTTCTGGGCGCAGCGCCCACCATGGCCGCCCCGGCCGCAGATGGCGCCGCCGCCGTGCAGCAGGACAAGCCCCCGCGCGCCGAGCGCCAGCAGCGCCGCGCCCTGACGCCCGAGCAGCGCCAGCAGGCCATGGCCCAGCGCATGGATGCGTTCAAGCAGAAGCTGCAGATCACGCCGCAGCAGCAAGGCGCCTGGGACGCCTTCGTGCAGGCGATGCAGCCCAGCCAGCACGCCCGCATCGAGCGCCAGGATCTGCGCAAGCTGACCACGCCCGAGCGCGTCGACCACATGCGTGCGCTGCGTGCCCAGCAAGGCGCCGACGCCGACCGCCGCGGCGACGCGCTCAAGACGCTGTACGCCGCGCTGACGCCTGACCAGCAAAAAACGCTGGACGAACAAGGCAACCGCTGGATGGCCAAGGATCACCGTGGCAGCGAGCACCGCGGCCACGCCATGAAGCACCACCGCGGTGACCACCAGGGCTGGAAGGGCCACGGCCCGCGCCACACACCCCAGCCGGCGCCGCAAGGTGCTGCAGGCCAGCCCAATACCTGAGTCAAGCTCCCGTCCATGTCCGGCGGCGCAACTGCGCCGCCGGGCCAGGCAATCAGCGGCAAGGCCTCATCCCCGTGGTGAGGCCTTTTTGCGTTCAGCCGTTGCAGTTTCGTTACACAATAGGAAGGCAAAGGATTCCCAATGACCTCCCTGTTCACCCTTCGACTGAGCGCCGCCCTGGCCGGCGCCGCCGCCAGCCTGGCCATGACGCCAGTCCAGGCACAGGCCCCATCCGCCGGCACTTTTGCCAACACCCCCGCCGTCTACCTGCAAGGCCAGTGGGCCAGGCATGGCACCAGCGCCGCCACCGTCGGCCTCATGCTGCCCTGGGACGGCTGGAGCATGGCGCTGTGGGGCGGCCAGTTGCGCGGCCTGTGGGACGTCTACTACAGCCGCTGGTCGTTCGATCGGGGCCCCGGAGGCAACGACAGCCTGAACCTGCTGGGCGTGACGCCCACGCTGCGCTGGTATTCCAACCAGGGCCGCTCGTCCTGGTTTGTCCAGGCCGGCATAGGCCTGACCTATGCCGACCACCGCTACTACACGCCGGCGCGCGAGTTCAGCACGCGCTTCAACTTTGCCGACCACATCGGCGTCGGCATCCACCTGGGCGCGCAGCGCCGCCACGAGTTGCAGTTGCGCATCGAGCACCTGTCCAACGCCGGCATCAAGCACCCCAATCCGGGCGAGAACTTCATCCAGGTGCGCTACGCGCTGCATTACTGATCTGATCCGGCGGCTGCGCCCGCCGGTCGGTGCATTCATTGCGGCGCCCTCGCCGCGATCCGTGTACGGCAAGCCGCGTCAATGCCAGAGGACGTACGCCAGCGCAACCGCCGCCACCAGCCCCACCAGGTCAGCCCACAGCGCGCAGGCCAGCGCGTGGCGCGTGTGCTTGACGCCGACGCTGCCAAAGTACACCGCCAGCACGTAGAAGGTGGTCTCGGTCGAGCCCTGGATGATGGCCGCCAGCCGCCCGGCGAATGACTCGACGCCGTGCGTCTGCAGCACGTCGATCATCAGTCCGCGCGCGCCCGCGCCTGACAGCACCTTCATCAGCCCCACGGGCAGCGCCGGCAGAAAGTCGGTGTTCAAGCCCAGCGCGGTCACCACAAGGCGCAGCGCGTCCAGCAGCATGTCCATGCAGCCGGCGGCGCGAAACCAGCCAATGGCCACCAGAATGGCGACCAGGTAGGGAACGATGTCCACGGCCACGCCAAAGCCCTGGCGTGCACCGTCGATGAAGGCGTCGTACGCATTGACGCGCCGCCACGCGGCCGCCACCACGAACAGCACGATGACCGCCAGAATGCTGGCCGCGCCCACGGTGCCGGCCCACAGCGCGGCCTGATCGGCCGGCAGGCGCGCCAGAAAGGCCACCAGCGCCAGCGGCAGGCCGGCGGCGGCGGCCAGCGTCAGCAGCGCGCGCGGGCGCCACAGCGGCAGGCGCTGGCGCACTGCCACGGCCAGCACGCCGGCCAGCAGCCCGGCCAGCGTGACCAGCAGCGTCGGCAAAAAAATGTCGGCCGCATTGAAGCCCGCGCCCAGTCCCTGGCGCAGCGCCACGCTCTGGCGGATCGCGATCACCGAGGTCGGAATCAGCGTCAGCCCGGCGGTGTTCATCACGACGAACATGATCTGCGCGTTGCTGGCCGTGCCTTCGCTCTCGCGGTTGAGTGTTTGCAGCTCGCGCATCGCGGTCAGACCCAGCGGCGTGGCAGCGTTGTCCAGCCCCAGCAGGTTGGCCGACAGGTTCATCGTCATCGCGCCCTGTGCCGGGTGGTCGGCCGGTACGCCCGGAAACAGGCGGCGAAACAGCGGCTGCGCCAGCCGCGCCAGCAGCTGCACCATGCCGGCCTGCTCGCCCACGCGCATCAGGCCAAGCCACAGCGCCATCACGCCGGCCAGGCCCAGCGAGATCTCGAAGCCGGCACGCGCGCTGTCGAAGCTGGCCGTCATCAGGGCCTGGAAGATCTGCGCGTCGCCCTGCCACCAGCGCCAGCAGGCGGTGGCAAAGGCGACCAGGAAGAAGGCCGACCAGATGCGGTTGAGCGCCATCGCGGTTCTGGGCGGTCGGGGGGCGTGTGGTTCAGGCTGTGCGTGCGGCGCGGCGCGCGCGCACCGCAGCAGCCAGGCCTTCGAGCACCGGCACCGTCTGCCCGAAGCTGATGCAGGCGTCGGTCACCGACACGCCGTGCGCCAGCGGCTTGCCGGCCACATGATCCTGGCGGCCCTCCTCCAGGTTGCTCTCGATCATCACGCCGGTGATGCGCGCATCGCCCGCCGAAATCTGCCCGGCAATGTCTTGCGCCACGACGATCTGGCGCGCGTGCTGCTTGCTGCTGTTGGCGTGCGAGCAGTCGATCATCACCTGCGGGCGCAGCCCCGACTTTTCCAGCAGCGCGCAGGCGGCCTGCACGTCGGCCGCGCTGTAGTTGGGCGCCTTGCCGCCGCGCAGAATGACGTGGCAGTCCTGGTTGCCGCGCGTCTCGAAGATCGCCGCCTGCCCCATCTTGGTCATGCCCATGAAGGCGTGGGGCGCCTGCGCCGACAGCATCGCGTCGACGGCCACCTTCACGCCGCCGTCGGTGCCGTTCTTGAAGCCCACCGGGCAGCTCAGGCCGCTGGCCAGCTGGCGGTGGCTCTGGCTCTCGGTGGTGCGTGCGCCAATCGCGCCCCAGCTCACCAGGTCGCTGATGTACTGCGGGCTGAGCAGATCCAGAAACTCGGTGCCCACCGGCAGGCCCAGCGCCAGCACGTCCAGCAGCAGCGCGCGGGCGCGCTCAAGCCCCTCGTTGATCGCGTAGCTGCCATCCATGCGCGGGTCGTTGATGTAGCCCTTCCAGCCGATCGTGGTGCGGGGCTTTTCAAAGTACACGCGCATCACGACCAGCAAATCCTGCGCCAGCGCATCGGCCTGGGCCTTGAGCCGGCGCGCGTACTCCATGGCCTGGCCATGGTCGTGGATGGAGCACGGCCCGACGACGACGATGAGCCGGTCGTCCTTGCCATGCAGCACGCGCGAGAGCGCGCGGCGGCTGGCCTCGACCAGGTCTTGCGCCGCGTCGGGCGCGGGCAGCCATTCTTCGAGGATGGCCGGGGTGATCAGGGGGCGCACCGTCTTGATGCGCAAGTCGTCGATGCGGGTGGTGTCCTGCGTGCGCGGGGCGCCTTGGGTGTGAAGCGTGGTCATGGGAAAAGAGTCGAGAGAAAAATCAGGAAGGGCGGCGCCTGTGGGCTGCGCGCGTCAAGGCCGGCGATACGCGGTTGCCTGGCGCGACCAGTACGGGCCGTCGAGCCGATCCACGCGCACCGTGCCGCCGCTGGACGGCGCGTGTACGAAGCGGCCCTGGCCGACGTAAATGCCCGCGTGCGTGGGCCTGCGCCCGCCAAAGACGACCAGGTCGCCGCTGCGCAACTCGCCTTGGTCGACGTCGAAGCCAAAGTCATTGAGTTGCGCCACGGTGCGCGGCGGCGCCAGCCCGGTGCGGCTGCGGTAGACGTAGCCAATCAGGCCGCTGCAGTCAAAACCACCGTCGGGCGTGTTGCCGCCCCAGCGGTAGGGCGTGCCCACCAGGCCCAGCGCGTGGATGGCGATGTCGCTGGCCTGCTCGCTCGACAGGCGCGAATACGCGGGTGCGGAGGTGCGCCGCGGCGGCGCGCTGGAGCAGGCGGCCAACACCAGCACGGGCGCCAGCGCCAGCCAGCGCCGCCGGGGTTGATCGATCTGTGGGGCCGCCATGGCGGGTGAGCTTAGCGTATCGACGGCAGCGTCAGCCATGCACGCGGCGCGCCCAATCCTCTACCTGGCCATGCTCCAGGCGCGCCTGCACCAGCTTCTCCCACGACGCGGGCAGGCGCAGCTGCGCCAGCTGCTGCAGCTGGGTGCGATCCAGCGCGTGGTGGTACAGCACGTCGACCACGCGCGTGAGCGGCCATTCAGGGTGAGGGCGCGCCACTAGCTCGATGGCATCGCCCGCCTGCAACTGCCCTTCTTGCAGTACGCGCCAGTACCAGCCAGTGCGCCCGGTGCGCTGCAGACGCAGCGCCATGTCGCGCTGGCCAAAGCGCACGTTCAGCTTCCAGCAGGGCTGGCGCAGCTGCGCCAGCTCAAGCAGCGTGCTGCCAATGCGCACCTGGTCGCCCCAGCACAGGCTGGCCTCGGTCACGCCGGTGCTCGCCAGGTTCTCGCCAAAGGCGCCTGGTTGCTGCAGCACCGGCAGCTCGCCCAGCTCGGCGCGCCACAGCGGGTAGTGCTCCTGCGCGTAGTGGTGTACCGCCTTGTCCGGCCCGCCGTGCACGCGCAAATTGCCTTGCTCGTCGCCCTCCAGCCCGAGCGCGCGTACGGCCACCGGGCCGGCCACCGGATGCTTGTCAATCGCGCTGCGGTCGCCGGCGCTGCCGTCCGGGCGCGGATAGGGTTGCACCGTGCCGCGCAGCACGGTGTGGATCTGGCCAATGACGCGGGCGGTAGAAGACATGGCGGTTGTGGTTGAGGGATTCACTCCGATTGGACGGCCAAAGTCGGTTGCAGCATGCGCGCCAGGGTCTTGGGCGTGCAGCGCTGCAGCTGCATCAGCTGAGCGTGGTCGGGCCAGGGCAGGCCGTAGCTGTCTTGCAGCCGCTGCTGCATCGCCGCCAGCAGCGCGGCGGCCATTTCGGCGTCGGCCAGCGCGCGGTGCGCGCGCCCCGGCCGCGGCAGGCCCAGGTGATCGGTCAAACGGCCCAGCTTGTGGCTGGGCGCGTCGGGGTAGATGCGCCGGCTCAGCAGCACCGTGCAGGCATACGGCTGGGACGCCGCGAGGCCCAGCAGCGCCAGCTCGGCCTGCCAGAACTTGCTGTCGAACGCCGCGTTGTGCGCCACCATCGGCGCGTCGCCGACAAAGCGTGCCGCCTCGCGCATCACCTGCGCCGCCGGCGGTGCCTCGCGCAGCATGGCGTTTGTGATGCCCGTCATCTCGGCAATGAAGCGCGGAATCGGCACGCCCGTGTACATCAGGCTGGCAAAGCGGTCGACCACCCGGCCCTGCTGCACCAGAACAATGCCCACCTCGGTCGCCCGCGCGCCGTGCGCGGGCGTCATGCCGGTGGTTTCAAAGTCGATGACGGCGATGGGGGAGGGCATGAGGAAAACGGTGGATGGTGAGTGGTATTTGGGGCGCAACAGGCTTGATTGTGAAGCCAGGCTCAATGCCTGCCGATATTGGTCAGATTTGAAGCTCCAACTGGTACAAGCAACAGGTTCGGAGCAACCATACGAAAAAATCGTACGGTTCAAACCTTCCCGGGAGACGATAAAAACTGGGAAGTGGCTCGCCAATGCGCTCTGCGACGCGACTACTGTTGAGGCTGCTGCCCCTCGCCCGCCGGCCCCTTTTCCCCGCTCTTGCGCGCCACGCGCTCCACCCGCGGTGCGGCCCAGGATCCGTCGATGCGAAACTCCTGGGTGGCCGCCTCGATGAGGGGGCCGCGCAGAAAGGCCTGGGCGAGAAAACTCCCCAGGCCGATCACCGGGTTGATGGCGGTGGCTACGAGCGAGGCGGTCATCGCGTTGATCTCGGGGACGATGACGACGTGCAGGTTCTGCGTCTCGTGCACCAGGTCGGCGCTGCCTTCCATCAGCACGGCGGCGTTCACGCCCTTCATCTGCAGGTTGTTGGTAGACGCCACGCCCTGTGCCACCCGGGCGTCGCCGCGCACGAAATCAAACGCAAAACCCTCGCTGAAGATGTCGCGAAAGTCCAGCGTCAGCCGCCGCGGCAGCGACTGCAGGCTGAGCACGCCCAGCAGCCGCGCCAGGCCGGGGTCGGCCTTCAGGAACTGGCCGGTCTGCACGTCCATGTGCAGCTGCCCGCCCATGCTGTGCGTGTCGGGCGACAGAGGCGAGCCCAGCCAGCCGATCTGCCCGTCGATCTTGCCGTGGCCCTTGCGCAGCACGCCGTCCATGCCCAGGCGGTCGAGCAGCGCGCCCGCATCGTCGATGTCCAGCGTGAAGGTGAGCACGGTGCGCCGCAGCGCCTGGGCGCCTGCGCCGCCGCTGCCCAGCAGCGCCCAGTTGCCGCGCGAGCTGAAGCGCGCCTCGGGCGTGCTCAGGTCAAAGCGTGTCAGCCGCCACTCGCGCTGCTGGTTGTCGGCCGTGTGGTTGTGCGCGTTGATGTGCAGCTGGCCCAGGCGCTTGCCATGCAGCGTGAAGTGTTCGACAACGATGTCCAGCCCGGGCAGATGGCTGGGCTGGCGCGGGTTGAGCAGCGCGTCCAGCGCCGCGTCGGTCGACTCGCTGCTGCTTTGCGCAATCTCCAGCCGCTGCAGCCGCGCGACCAACTGGCCCTGGGGCGTTTTGTCGTCGGGCATCTGGTAGTGCACGCTGCCCTGCAGCTCGCGCGCCTGCACCTGGGAGCGCCACAGCAAATCCTCGCGCGTCGCGCTCAGGCGCACGTCGTGCAACTGGCGCGCCTGGGTGCCCAGCCGGGGCGTCTGCAGCGTGATGGTCGTCGGCAGGTATTGCCGCGCTTCGTCGCCCAGCGCGGATGCGGGTGTGGCGGCAGCGGCGCCAGCGCTTGCGCTCGCGGGCGGCGCCAGCAGCGCGCTCCAGGCGTCAACGTCGATGGCCGGCAGCTCGGCGTGCGCCTGCACGCCGCGCGCGGGCAGTGGGCCGGTTGTGCCGGTGCCGATGTCCAGGCGCCCGGCAAGCACGCGTGCATCGTCGCCCTGCAGCGCGCGCAGCCACTGCAGCCGGCCCAGCGTGTCCAGGTCGACGGTCAGCAGGTCGGTCAGCGGCGTCTGCGCGCCGGCGGCGGCCGCGTCGCTCAGCTGGGTGCTCACGCGCACGCTCTGGCGCGTGTCGGCCGCCTTGCCCAGCGGCGCAGGCGCGTCCAGCGCCATGCCCTGCAGGTCGGTGGTGACGGTGATCTCGGGCTGGCCGCGGCGCACTCCAAGCGCTAGCGTGTAGGCGCTGCTGCCGCTGGCGTGCTGCGCAAGCTGGGCGACGATGGGCAGCTCGGGCGCTGCGCGCAGGCCCTCGGCGCTGGCCGTGCCACTGGCGCGCACCTGCACTTCGGGTGCGCCGTCCTTGGCCGTCTGCATGCCGCCCGACAGCTGCACCGGCCCGCCCAGTGCCTGGCCCTGGACGCCCGCCAGCGTGAAGCCGCCCTCGGTGAACTGCACCTGGCCGCGCGCGGCGCTGACCTTGGGCGCGGCCGGCACGAAGCGCACCTCGTTGCCCGCCAGCGTGACGCTGCCGCGCACCGTGGACTGCGCCAGCCGGTCGATGGGCAGCGTGAGCTGCAGGTCAAGCTGCGCCGCGCCGCTGGCCTGCGCCTGGTCGAGCGCGCCGTCGGTCAGCTGCGCGATGTGCGAGCCGCGCACCAGTGCCAGCATGTCGGCCAGCGGGCCGCGTACCTGGCCGTCCACCTCGACCACCGGGTGCTCCAGATCGGCAATGCGCGCCTGCAGCGGCTGCGCCTGCAGCTTGGTCTGGCCGGCAAAGCGGCCGCTGGCGTTTTTCACCTGCATTGCGGCGCCGTCGAACACCAGCGTGCCGGCCAGCTGCGTGAGCGCGGGCCAGGGCTTGTCGTCCGGCTCCAGCAGCGACGCGGGCACGTAGTCGTAGCGCACGCCCTCGACCTGCGCCTCGACGTGGAACTCGCCCGGTCCGTCGCCGGCGAACGGAAAGTTGGCCAGCGCGCCGCGCACGCGAAAGCGCGCCTGGCGCGCACGCCCCTGGCGCACCGCGTCGCGCACGTAGTGGCGCGCCTCTTGCGGCACGGCCAGCGGCAGGTAGCGGTGCACGCGCGCTCCGTTGGCGCGGCTCAGGCTGCCCGACAGGTCGAGTACGCCGGGCAGGCGCTGCCCGCCTTGGCCCGTCTTCCAGTTCAGCCGCGCCTGGCCCTGGGCGTCGGCATTGGCAAAGCGCAGGTCGTCGCTGCTCACCTCGATCTGTCCGCCCTGTATCTGCCAGCGCACGCCGGCGCTGAGCTGGTCGATGGCGATCACCGGGTCTTCGAACACGCCGGGCAGCGCCAGCGCGCCGTCGTCGACGTGCAGCTGTGCCTGGCCGCCGGCCTGCGTCAGGTCGAACTGCAGTTGCACGCCGCGCACGCCCGGCTGCTGCGGTTTGGGTTGTGCGACCGTGCCGGCGCTCGCACTCGCGCCCAGCGCCAGATCCTGCACGCGCCCGCGCGCCTGGTATTGCTGCGGCGCGTCCAGCGGGCCGTGCCAGCTGGCCCGCAGTTGGCGCATTACGCCCTGCGGCGCGGTGCGGCGCAGCAGCTGGTGCATGTCCTTCTGCAGCGGAATGCGCCGGCCTATGCGCGCCAGCACCGCCAGGTCCAGTCCGTCGGCCTGCAGCTCGCCGTGGGGCGACGCGGTGTTGGCCGCTGCGTAGCGCAGCTCAAGGTCGCCGCCGGGCCAGCGCAGGCCGTCGTCGGTGGTGAATTGCAGGTCGCGCGCAAACCACTGGCTCTCGGCCTCGCTCCACTGTCCGCCCACGCGCCCGCGCACGTCGCTGAGCACCAGCGGCTCCAGGTTCGGCGCCAGCGTCACGTCGACCTGCTGCAGCGCCAGGTCGGCGCTCACGCCGCCCAGCCGGCCGCGCTGCACGTCGGCCCAGGCGCGCAGTGCGCCCTGGCCCTGCGCCAGCGTCACCGGGCCCAGGTCGGCGTAGCGTCCCAGTTGCGCCAGATCCACCTGCGGAAAATGGCCATACAGCTGGCCGCTGGTGCTGCGCCAGGCCGGGCCGTGCAGTGCAATCAAAGGGTCGCGCAGCTGGGCCTGCAGCGTAAAGCGCGCGCCCCAGCCGGGTGGCGGCGTGGCGTCCAGGCGCAGCTGGTGCTGCCAGCCGCGGTTGCGCAGCACCAGCTGCACCTCGGTCAGCGCCAGCGGCGGCGCGCCGCGCAGCGCGTCGTGCCAGGTCAGCGCGCCGCCGGTGATCACCAGCTCGGTCTGCGCCAGCAGCCAGTCCAGCGCGGCGCTGTCGTCGCCGTCCTGCGGCGCGCCCACCTTCAGGCCGGCCATCCACAGGCTGGCGTCGGCGTGGCGCTCGACGCGCAATTGCGGGCGCTCGACGACCAGTTGCTCCAGCCCCAGGCGCAGCAGCGAGCGCGGCGACACCGTGGCCAGCACGCGCGGCAGCACCAGTGCCGCCTGGCCCTGCGCATCCAGCAGGGCCACGTCGCGTGCCTCGATTGTCGGAAACAGCCCGTGGCTGTACGCCCCCAGCGCGCCGAGCTGCACCGGCACGCCCAGTGCGCGGCTGGCGCGCTCCTGCAGCCACGGGCGAAGGTCGTCGATACGCGGCACAATCGCCGCGTGCAACACCAGCAGGCACGCCAGCAGCAATAACCACAAGCCCGCCACCATGCCCAGCAACCACCGCGCCGCACGGGCCACGAACACCAGCCGGCGTGAGGGTTGGGTAAAAAGAGCAGTCATGGCAGGGATGATGGGAGGCCGGCATTATGGCCCGCAGGCTGCAGCGCAGCCGCTGGCCGGCGGGTTGTGGCCGGTGGCGCGCGCCACGGCGATTCACTGACGGTTTCGAGATAGTTTCGAGCTTCCATGGTTTGTTCCCAATCCGCGGGTGATGCACCCACCCTGCCCGCCCCCTCCAGCCAAAGCCGCCTGTACCAGCGGCTGCAGCGCCGCTATGGCGCGCAGTGGCAGCTGCTGGCGCCGGGCGAGCCCACGCGCGAGCGCATGGCCGCCGCCGTCGACGCGCTGCAGGCCGGCGGCCATGACCTGGGCGGCGCGCTGCGCATACTGCGCCAGCTGGTGCTGGCGCGGCTGATCGAGCTGGACTGCGACCAGGGCGCGCCGCTTGCGGCGGTGACCGGCGCAATGACCGCGCTGGCCGAGTTGGCGCTCGACCGCGCCTGCGCCCAGGTGCGCGCAGAACTCGACGCCCACCACGGCGCGCCGCAGGACGCGCAGGGCCAGCCGGTGGCGCTGTGGATCGTCGGCATGGGCAAGCTGGGCGCGCGCGAGCTCAACGTCTCCAGCGACATCGACCTGATCTACGTCTACGCCAGTGATGGTGAGACCACCGGCCTGGCCAGTGGGCGCGGGCGGCTGTCCAACCACGAATACTTCGCCCGCGCGGCCCGCGCGCTGCACGCGCTGATCGGCGAGACCACCGAGCACGGCTTCGTCTTTCGCATGGACCTGGCGCTGCGCCCGCACGGCAACAGCGGCCCGCCGGCGCTGTCGCTGGCCGCGCTGGAGGACTACCTGCAGTCGCAGGGTCGCGAGTGGGAGCGCTTTGCCTGGCTCAAGAGCCGCGTCGTCGCGCCGCGGGCAAGCGTCGCCTCCAGCGAGGTGCAGGCGCTGCGCTCTGTGGTGCTGCCCTTCGTGTTTCGCCGCTACCTGGACTACAACGTGTTCGAGGCGCTGCGCGTGCTGCACCGCCAGATCCGCGAGCACGCGATGCGCAGAAGCGCCGGGCGCCCGGGCAGCGGCAACGACGTCAAGCTCTCGCGCGGCGGCATCCGCGAGATCGAATTCACCGTGCAGCTGCTGCAGGTGGTGCGCGGCGGGCAATTCCCCGAGCTGCGCTGCCGCCCCACGCTGGAGGCGCTGCAGCGCCTGGCGCGCGCCGGCCTGATGGAGCAGGACAAGGCGCAGCAGCTGGGCGACGCCTACACCTTTTTGCGCCGCGTCGAGCACCGCATCCAGTACCTGGACGACCAGCAGACCCACGTGCTGCCCACGCGCGACGACGACCTGGCCTGGATGGCCGCCACGCTGGGCCTGAGCAGCTGCGACTTGCTGCGCGAGCTCGACCACCATCGCGAAATCGTCGCGCAGGAGTTCGACACCCTGCTGGGCGGGCCCGAGCCGGGCAAGTGCAGCGGCAAGGGCTGTCGCAAGAACGGCAACGGCGACAGCACGTCCGCGCCCGACTTCGACGCGCTGCTGGCCGAGCTGCCCCCCGCCGTGGCCGAGCGCGTGGCCGCTTGGCGCGGCAACCCCCGCGTGCAGCAGCTGCGCGAGCAGGCGCGCGGGCGGCTCTTGCGCATCGTGGAGCGCACCGGCCAGTGGCTGGCACAGGGCCAGGCCAGCGAAGTGGCGGCGCTGCGCCTGATCGACTGGCTCGACACCCTGCTGCGTCGCGAAAGCTACCTGGCGCTGCTGCTGGAGCGCCCGCTGGCGCACCGCCACCTGCTGGACATCCTGGGTGCGGCGCGCTGGCCCGCGCGCTACCTGCACCAGCATCCGGGCGTGATCGACGAGCTGGCCAGCGGCGCGCTGCTGGCCGAGCGCTTCGACGCCGCCGCCTTCGAGCACGAGCTGGCGCTGCGCCTGCAGGCGCTGGCGTCCACCGGCGAGGACGACGACGAAAACCTGCTCGACCTGCTGCGCCGCGCCCACCACGCCGAGGTGTTTCGCACGCTGGCGCGCGACACCGAAGGGCGCATCAGCGTCGAGCAGGTGGCCGACGACCTGTCGCTGCTGGCCGACAGCGTGCTGCGCGTGACCAGCCAGTGGTGCTGGAGCCGGCTGAAGAAGCGCCACCGCGAGGACGCGCAGCTGGCCGTCATCGGCTACGGCAAGCTCGGCGGCAAGGAGCTGGGCTACGGCAGCGACCTGGACATCGTCTTCGTCTTCGACGACGACGACGAGCGCGCCCCCGAGGTCTACGCCGCCTTCGTGCGCAAGCTCATCAACTGGCTCACCGCCAAGACCGGCGAGGGCGATTTGTTCGAGATCGACACCGCGCTGCGCCCCAACGGCAGCTCCGGCCTGCTGGTCACCAGCTTTGATGCCTACGAGGACTACCAGCGCCAGCGCGGCAGCAACACCGCCTGGACCTGGGAGCACCAGGCCATGACGCGCGCGCGCTTCGTGCTCGGCAGTGATGCGTTGAATGCGCGCTTCGACGCGGTGCGCCAGGCCGTCATCACCGCGCCGCGCGACGCGGCGCTGCTCGCCGCCGAGATCATCGCCATGCGTGATCGCCTGCACCAGGCCCACCCGGTGCCGGCCGGGCAGTTCGACGTCAAGCACAGCCACGGCGGCATGGTCGACGTGGAATTTGCGGTGCAATACCTGGTGCTGCTGCACAGCAGCGAACACCCCGCGCTGCAGGACAACAAGGGCAACATCGCGCTGCTGCAACGCGCCGAGGCCGCCGGCCTGCTGCCCCTGGGCGTGGGCGAAGCGGCCGCCAGCGCCTACCGCAGCCTGCGCCACGTACAGCACCGCGCGCGCCTGAACGAAGAGCCCACGCGCATGCCGCAGGAGGAGCTGGCGGGCGAGCAGGCGGCGGTGCGCGCCCTGTGGCGGGCGGTTTTTGGCGCGTAAACGTAGCCGGGCTGCCCTGCATGAGATTTCTTCAGTACCCTGGGACGCGAGGGGTGGGTAAAACCCGGCGGCCATCCGCCTGCAAGCGACTGCGCGCGTTGCCATAATGGCCGTGGCCTCTCCCGCTGCGCGGGCTGCAGGCCCGCATACCCTCCATGCGTCGCAGTTGCAGGTCTGCACCGACGCCGCGCTGGGCCATCGGCATGCTTTTGCGGCACGGGCCATGGTTTCTGCCAGCGCGGTCGCCGCAACGCGCACGGCTTCATGGAACTCTATGTGCCAATCAATGCCGTTCCTTCACGGAAAGACCGTATGTCCTTTCTTGCATCTCTTGCGCCCATCGTGCGCGACACCATTGCCCCCGCCGCCGAGGCCACCGACCGCGAGGCGCGCTTTCCGCGCGCCGCGCTCGACGCGCTGGGCGCGGCCGGCCTGCTGGGCCTGACCAGCGCCCGCGAGGTTGGCGGCATGGGCCTGGGCCTGGCCGAGGCGGCCCAGGTCGTGCAGCGCATCGCCCAGGACTGCCCGTCGACCGCCATGGTGCTGACCATGCACTACGCCGGCACCGCGCTGATCGAGAAATACGGCCAGCAGGAGCTGCGCCGCGCGATTGCCGCGGGCCGCCACGTCACCACGCTTGCCTGGTCCGAGATCGGCTCGCGCAGCCACTTCTGGGCGCCGGTGGGCACGGCGCGGCGCGAAGGCGACGCGGTGGTGCTGGACGGCTTCAAGAGCATGGTCACCTCGGCCGTCGAAGCCGACTCCTACGTCTGGTCGTCGCGCCCCACGCAGGGTGAAGGCGCGTCCAGCCTCTGGGTGGTCGACAGCCGCCTGCCGGGCCTGGCGCGCACCGCGCCGTTCGACGGCATGGGCCTGCGCGGCAACGCCTCGGCCCCGGTCAAGGCCGAGGGCGTGCGCATTGCGCCCGGCTGCCTGCTGGGCGCGGACGGCGACGGCGCCACGCTGATGAACAACGATGAGATGCCGGTGTTCGCCACGCTGATCGCCTCGTGCTCCATAGGCATGATGGACGGCGCGCTTGCGCGTGCCACCGCCCACATCAGCAAGAACCGCTTTGCCGAGAGCGGCGGCAGCATCTCCGACCTGCCCACGGTGCGCGCCTACCTGGCGCGCGCAAAAATCCGCGCCGACCAGGCCCGCGTGCTGCGCGACGACACGCTGGCCGCCATGGCCGCCGGCCGCGCCGACACCGTGTTGCGCGTGCTGCAGGTCAAGGCCAGCGCCGCCGAGGCCGCGCTGGAGGTGACCGACACCGCAATGCGCATCTGCGGCGGCGCGGCGTTCCGCAAGGACGTCGGCATCGAGCGGCTGTTCCGCGACGCGCGGGCCGCGTCGATCATGGCGCCCACCTCGGACGTGCTCTACGACTTCATCGGCGCCGCGCTGTGCGATGCCGCAGCGCAACAAGACTGAAAGGATTCAACCAATGGCACAACCCCAACCCTTCATCCTTGGCGCCGTCGCCTACGCGCCCAAGGTCGTCACCATCTGGGAAGGCTTCAAGACCTACCTGGGCGAGCGCGGCTTTGCGATGGACTACATCCTGTACTCCAACTACGAAACCCAGGTCGAGGCGCAGTTCAAGGGCGACGTCGCCTTTGCCTGGAACTCGCCCCTGGCCTGGGTGCGCGCCGACCGAATGGCCCGCGCGCGCGGCCAGGCCGTGCAGTCGCTGGTCATGCGCGACACCGACCAGGACTTGCAGTCGGTGCTGGTGGTCAAGGCCGACAGCCCGGTGCAGGCCCTGGCCGGCCTCAAGGGCCAGACCGTCGGCTTTGGCGCCATCGACTCGCCCCAGGCGACGTTGATCCCGCTGGACCACCTGCAGCACCAGGGGGGCCTCACGCCCGGCAAGGACTACGCCGTGCGGCGCTTCGACGTGCTGGGCGGCAAGCACGGCGACCACATTGGCGGCGAGCGCGACGCCGCCGCCGCCCTGCTGGCAGGCGAGGTGGCCGCCAGCTGGATGATTGCCGGCAACTACCACGCCTTTGCCAAGGAAGGGCTGCTGCCCGCCGGCGGCACCCGCGTGCTGGCCACCACCGGCCTGTACGACCACTGCACCATGACCGTGAGCCCGGGCGTCGATGCCGACGCCACGCGCCGCTTTGGCGAACTGCTGCTGGCCATGGACTGGAACGACGCCCAGGTGCGCCCGCTGCTCGAACTCGAAGGCCTGCGCCAATGGCGCGCGGGCCGCAGCAACGGCTTTGCGCTGCTGGAGCGCGCCGCCACCGAACAAGGTTTTTATGACGAGCACGGAAACATCATCGCCAGCGACTATCGATATTGAAGCGCTGGGCTTTGACGCCGGCGCCCACCTGCTGGTCAAGCACGCGCTGGCAGCCCTGCCCGTGGGCACGGCGCTGTGCGTGACCGGCTGCGCGCCCGGCTGGCAGGCGCAGCTGGCCGGCTGGTGCCGCGCCCAGGGCCATGCATTGACCTGGTTTCCTCTCTCCCTGGGAGAGGGCGGGGGTGAGGGCAGCGCGCAAGCCCCTCACCCGACCTCTCCCCAAAGGGGAGAGGAGGAAGGCCGCGCTGCGCTCATCACCCGCGGCAACGCCGACGCCGGCCGCTGGCGCGACGCCGCGCACACCGGCCACGCCGACCCGCACGCGCCCGGCGCGGTGCAGGAGCAGGCCAGCCCCGCCTGGGGCCTGGCCGCGCGCGGCGCGCGCGTGGAGGCGGGCGCCCCCGCGTTTGTCTTTCGCTTCGACCGCAAGCAGGACATCTGGGCCGACAATGCCGCCGACCTCTACGCCCAGGCCGTCGCCGCGCAGTGGGATCCGGACGTCGCGCTGGACTGGAGCGTGCAGCTCACCCATCCGCCCGAGGTCGAGGCCGCCATCGTCCAGGTCATGACCTACATGGTCGAGAACGAGAACGCCGCGCTGCTGGTGCCGGCGCGCTTTCTCGGCCAGATCCACCCGCACTACCGCGAGCTGCAGGCCGCGCTGGCCATACAGGTGGCCGACGAGGCGCGCCACATCGACGTCTTCACCCGCCGCATCCGCCACGGCGGCGGCGAGCCGGCGCTGTCCACCGCCGGCGGCCAGGCTTCGCTCAAGAGCCTGCTGGACGAACCCGACTTTTCCGTCGCCGGCTTTCTGCTGTCGGTGCTGGGCGAGGGTACTTTCGTCAACCTGCTGCAGTTCCTGGCCGCGCACGCGCCCGACCCGCTGACCCGCCAGATCTGCAAACTGGCCGCGCGCGACGAGGCGCGTCACGTCGCGCTGGGCATGTCGCACCTGCTGCACCGCCTGCAGGCGGAACCCGCGCTGCGCCAGCGCCTGGCCCAGGCCGTGGAGCAGCGCCACGACAGCCTGGCCGGCACCTCGGGGCTGAACGAGGAGGTGTTTGACGCGCTCATCCTGATCGCCGCCGGCAGCCTGGAGCCCGGCGCGGTACACCGGGGCTTCGAGCGCGTGCAGCAACTGGTGCGCGACATGGCAGACGGGCGCTTCACCCGCCTGCTGCGCCTGGGCTTTGCACGCGACGAGGCCGAGCACCTGGCGGCGCTGCATACGCGCAATTTCATGTAGTGTTTTCTCCTTCCCCCTTTGGGGGAAGGTTGGGATGGGGGCGGCCGGCATGTGGTGCCGAGGTGGGCTGGCGCACCCCACCCATATTTCCCAAAACCGCCCTGCGCGGCTCACTCCTGCCAGAACACCTGCAGCAGCTCGCCGCGCGCGCCGCGCAGCTGCCACTGCACGCTGCCTGCGCGCTGGCCGCAGCCATAGGCGGCCCACAGGTCGCGCGCCTGCTCGGGCTCGGGGCAGCGCCACAGGCTGGCGCCGGGCTGCCAGTGCGCCAGTGCCGCGGTGCGCACCGGCGGGGGCACCGCGCCATCGTCGGGCTGCAGGCGCCGGGCGCTGGCGGGCAGGCCGGCCATGGCGCTCACTGCGGCGGCGGGCGCAGCAACGCAATGCGTTTGCGCAGCGTGGCCAGGCGGCTTGGGGTCAGCTCCATCGGGTCGTTCTTGCGGCCCAGGCGCCGCATCAGGGCGCGGGCATCATCGTGCTCGGGGTGGCCGGGGTCGTCCCAGGCGTCCATCCAGTGCACCAGGCCGGGCACGCCGCCGCAGTCCTCGGGCGGGCACATCAGTGCGGCGCCGGCCAGGCGCGGCAGCGGCCCGCTGGCGGGCGCCACCTGCTGCAGCGTCAGCACATGCTCCCAGCTGTCGCCAAAGTCGTACAGGTACAGCAGTTGGTCGCCCGCCTTGCGCATGACCTGGCGCAGCCGGGTGCGCGCGTCGTCGCTGGCGCGCTCGTCCGGCGGGCTTTCCTCGCGCAGCGGCTCAGGCTCGAAGCGCATCAGCGCCGGCACGCGCCAGTAGCGCGGCAACTGCGGCAGTTTGTCCGGCAGTGCAAAGCCGTGCAGGTGGCAATTTTTCCATCCCATGGCCGCCTGCAGCGTGGCGTGCAGCTGGCGCAGCGTGATGCCAGCATCCACCCACAGCTCGCGCCAGACGGGCGGATCGATGTCGCGCAGCGTCACGCGCAGCAGATAGGCCTGAGGGGTGGCGGTATCGGTGGTCAGGTGCATGGGGCTTGTATGGCAGAGGGTCGGGCCTGGGTGTGCTGCGTATCCAGCGTCAGCAGGCGGCTGTTGTCGGAATATGGCTGGCCGTGGCGCTGCGCCCGATTGTCGCCGCGCCTGGCAGGCAGCTGCGGTAGGTGACAGGGGCGTGATGCGCAACTGCGCACAATACGGGCTTTTGTTTTTTGTGGAGTCTTGCATGCGCCGTCGCCCTGCTCTGTCCGTGACGCTGCTCGTCCTGGCGCTGGCCGCCGCCGCTGGCTGGAGCCATTGGGCCGGCGGCTGGAGCGCAAGCGCTGCGCAGGAGAAGACCCAGGAAAAAGCGCAGGACGCGGTGCACCCGGCGCTGACGGTGACTGTTGCGCCGCCGGTGCAGCGCACCGTGGCCTCGGCGATTGCGGCCAGCGGCAATGTGGCAGCGTGGCAGGAGGCCAGCATTGGCGCGCAGGTGCAGGGCTTGCGGCTGGAGCAGGTGAATGTGAACGTGGGTGACGTGGTGCGCGCCGGCCAGGTGCTGGCCACGCTGGCCCAGGATACGGTTCAGGCCGACGTGGCCCAGGCCCAGGCGGCGCTGGCGCAGGCGCGCGCGGCCGAGGCCGAGGCCCGCGCCAACGCCGAGCGTGCCCAGGCGCTGGCGGGCACGGGTGCGATGAGCGCGCAGCAGATTGCCCAGTACGCGACGGCGGGGCAGACCGCGCAGGCGCAGGTGCAGGTGGCGCGCGCGCAGTTGCAGGCGCAGCAGCTGCGCCTGGGCCACACGCGGGTGCTGGCGCCGGATGCGGGTGTGATTTCTGCGCGCAGTGCCACGGTGGGCGCGGTGGTGGGCACGGGCACCGAGCTGTTTCGCATGGTGCTGCGCTCTCGCCTTGAGTGGCGCGCCGAGGTGAACGCGGCCGACCTGGCGCGGCTGGCGCCGGGCGGCGGCGCACGCCTGCAGCTGCCCGGCGGCGAGGCGGTGGCCGGCACGGTGCGCATGCTGGCGCCGACGGTGGACGCCGCCACGCGCAACGCGCTGGTCTATGTGGATCTGCCGCGGCACGCGCAGCTGCGCGCCGGCCAGTATCTGAGCGGCGAGTTGCTGCTGGGCGAGCACGCGGCGCTGACGGTGCCGCTGGCGGCGCTGGTGGTGCGCGACGGCTTTACCGCGGTCTTCGTGCTGCAGGGCGGCGACGGCGTGGCGCTGCGCCGGGTGCGCACCGCCAGCCGCGGGGGCGACTGGGTCGAGGTGGTGGACGGCCTGCAACCCGACGAACGCGTGGTGCAGCAGGGCGGCGCATTCTTGAATGACGGCGACCGGGTGCGGGTGGTGGCTGCGGCGCAGGAGGTGCAGCCATGAACATGAACGTATCCGCCTGGGCGATCCGCAATCCGATTGCCGCGGCGATGCTGTTCGTCATGCTGACGCTGGGCGGCGGCTACGCCTTCCACACGATGAAAGTGCAGAATTTTCCGGACATGGATCTGCCCATCGTCGTGGTCAACGCGGTGTTGCCCGGCGCCTCGCCCGGCCAGCTGGAGGCGGACGTGGCGCGCAAGATCGAGAACTCGATCGCGACGACGCAGGGGCTCAAGCATTTGTCGACCACGCTGGTCGACGGCATTGCGACGGTGGCGGCCGAGTACCGGCTGGAAAAGCCGGTGCAGGAGGCGCTGGACGACGTGCGCTCGGCCGTTGCGCAGGTGCGCAGCGACCTGCCGGCCGATCTGCACGACCCGGTGATCACCAAGGTGGAGCTGAGCGCCCAGCCCATCCTGGCGTATGCGATCGACTCCAGCCGCTGGGACGAGGAGGCGCTGTCGTGGTTCGTCGACGACCAGCTCACGCGCCGCCTGCTGGCGGTGCCGGGCGTGGGTGGCGTGGCGCGCGTGGGCGGCGTGACGCGCGAGGTGCGCGTGGCGCTGGATCCGGTACGCCTGCAGGCGCTGGGCGTGACCGCGGCCGAGGTGTCGCGCCAGCTGGCGCGCGTGCAGCTGGAGAGCGCGGGCGGGCGCGCCGAGCTGGCCGGCGCCGAGCAGCCGGTGCGCACGCTGGCCACGGTGCGCACCGCGCAGGAGGTGGCGGCGCTGGCCATTGCGCTGCCTGGCGGGCGCCATGCGCGGCTTGATGCGCTGGCGCAGGTGAGCGACACGGTGGCCGAGCCGCGCAGCGCGGCGCTGCTGGGCGAGCGGCATGTGGTGGGTTTCGAGGTCTCGCGCTCGCGTGGCGCCAGCGAGATCGAGGTGGGCGCGGGCGTGCAGCGCGTGCTGGCGCAGCTGCAGCAGGAACTGCCGCACCTGCAGCTGGAGAAGACGGTGGACTTCGTCGAGATCGCGCAGGACGAGTACGACAGCTCGATGCGCCTGCTCTACGAGGGTGCGCTGCTGGCGGTAGTCGTCGTGTGGTTCTTCCTGCGCGACTGGCGCGCGACCATCATCTCGGCAGTGGCGCTGCCACTGTCGGTGATTCCGGCCTTCATCGGCATGCATTTGCTGGGCTTCACGATTAACATCATCACGCTGCTGGCGCTGTCGCTGGTCGTGGGCATTCTGGTGGACGACGCCATCGTCGAGGTCGAGAACATCGTGCGCCACCTGGGCCAGGGCAAGAGCCCTTATCAGGCGGCGATGGAGGCGGCCGACGAGATTGGCCTGGCGGTGGTGGCCACCACCTTCTCGCTGATCGCGGTGTTTCTGCCGACGGCCTTCATGAGCGGCATTGCCGGGCGCTTCTTCAAACAGTTCGGCTGGACCGCGTCGCTGGCGGTGTTTGCCTCGCTGCTGGTGGCGCGCCTGCTCACGCCGATGATGTGCGCCTACCTGCTCAGGCCTTTGGTGGGCGCGCACCGCGAGCCCGGCTGGCTGGCCGCCTACATGCGCGCCAGCAGCTGGTGTTTGCGCCACCGCTGGGCCACGCTGGCTGCGGCCACGCTGTTTTTCGTCGGCTCGCTGGCGCTGATTCCGCTGCTGCCCTCGGGTTTCATCCCGGCCGACGACAACGCGCAGACGCAGGTGACGCTGGAGCTGGCGCCGGGCACCAAGCTGGCGCAGACGCAGGTGCTGGTGCAGCAGGCGCTGGCGCGGGTGCGGCAGGTGGGCCATGTGCAGACCATCTACACGACGATTGGCGGGGGTAGCGCGGGCGCGGACATTCGTGCCAACGTCTCCAGCCAGGATCCGCGCATCGCCACGCTGACGCTGCGCCTGGACCCGCGCGGCGAGCGCCCGCGCAAGCAGGCCATAGAGCAAGCACTGCGCGTGGCCATGGCCGACCTGCCCGGCGTGCGCGTGAAAGTGGGGCTGGGTGGCTCCAACGACAAATACATTCTGGCGCTGGCCAGCGAAGATCCGCAGGCGCTGGCCGCCAGCGCCCAGGCCGTCGAGCGCGGGCTGCGCACGATTGGCGGCATTGGCGGGGTCAGCTCCACGGCCAGTCTGGTGCGCCCGGAGATCGTGGTGCGCCCGGACTTCGTGCGCGCCGCCGAGCTGGGCGTGAGCGCCGCCGCCATGGCCGATACGCTGCGCGTGGCGACCGTGGGCGACTATGAGCAGTACCTGGCCAAGCTCAACCTGCCGCAACGCCAGGTGCCCATCGTGGTGCGCCTGGCCGACGCGGCGCGCGAAGACTTGGATCAGCTGGCCCAGCTGCAGGTGCCGGGCAGCCGCGGCGCGGTGCGCCTGTCCGAGGTGGCGCAGCTGGAGCTGGCGGGCGGGCCGGCGGTGATCCGCCGCTACGACCGCTCGCGCAACGTCAATTTCGAGATCGAGCTGGGCGCGCGTGGCCTGGGCGAGGTCAAGGACGCGGTGCGCGCGCTGCCCGCGGTGCGGCAGCTGCCCGCCAGCGTGCAGCTGGTCGACGTGGGCGACGCCGAGATGATGGGCGAGCTGTTCTCCAGCTTCGGCCTGGCGATGATCACCGGCGTGGTGTGCATCTACATCGTGCTGGTGCTGCTGTTCAAGGACTTGCTGCAGCCGGCCACCATTCTGGCGGCGCTGCCGCTGTCGCTGGGCGGCGCGTTCGTCGCGCTGCTGGCGGCGCAGCAGAGCTTTTCGATGCCGTCGCTGATCGGGCTGATCATGCTGATGGGCATTGCGACCAAGAACTCCATCCTGCTGGTCGAGTACGCGATCATGGCGCGGCGCGAGCGCGGCATGTCGCGCCTGGACGCGCTGCTGGACGCCTGCCACAAGCGCGCGCGCCCCATCATCATGACGACGCTGGCCATGGGCGCGGGCATGACGCCGATCGCGCTGGCGCTGGGCGGCGCCGACATGAGCTTTCGCTCGCCGATGGCGGTCGCGGTGATCGGCGGGCTGATCACGTCCACGGTATTGAGCCTACTGGTCGTGCCGACCGTGTTCACTTACATTGACGATCTGGAGCACGCGCTGCGCCGTCTGCTGGCGGGCCGGCAGCGCGCAGCAGACCCTGGCCACCACCGCACTGCCCCATGAATCTTGTTGCCCTGAACGCCGACACTCTGGCCCTGCAAACCCCCCTGCCCTTCGTGCTGCGCGGCGCGCAGGGCGGCGAGTTGCTGGCGCGCGGCCAGCAGGTGCGCGACCACGCCCAGCTGCAGCAACTGGCCGAGCGCGGCGCTGGCCTGTTCGTCGACACCGACACCTGCGGCGATGCCTATCGCGCCCACCTGGTGGCGCTGGGGGCGCCGCCCACCGACTGGCCCGCGCTGCACCAGTACACCGCGCACCTGCTGCTGGCCGAGCCCAGCGCGCAGCTTGCGCGCCAGCTCGGTGCGCTGGCCGACCATGTGCTGGAGCAATGCCGGCGCGCACCCGACGCCGCGCTGTTGGCGCTGGTGCAGCTGAGCGCGCGCGAGCTGCGCCAGCACAGCGCCACGCGGGCGCTGCTGGTCGTGGCCGTCACCACGCTGGTGGCGCGCGAGACGCTGCGCTGGGACGCGCCGCGCGTGGCCACGCTGGCGCGCGCCGCGCTGACGATGAATCTGAGCGTGACTGCGCTGCAGGATCGACTGGCGCTGCAGAGCGCGCCGCTCAAGCGCGAGCAGATCCAGGCGATCAACGCCCACCCCGAGCAGTCGGTGCAGCTGCTGCGCCAGATGGGCGTGCACGACGCCGACTGGCTGGAGGCGGTGGCCAACCACCACCAGCGCGTGCCCGGGCAGCTGCACGCGCTGGCGCCGGCGCTGCAGATGGCGCGGCTGATCCAGCGCGCCGACCAGTTCGGCGCGCGCATTGCGCCGCGCGCCACGCGCAGCCCGATGAACATGAGTGCGGCCATGCAGGGCAGCTACTACGACGAGAACGGCCAGGTCGAGGAGGCGGGCGCGGCGCTGGTCAAGACGCTGGGGCGTTACCCGCCGGGCGCTTGCGTGCGCCTGATCAGCCAGGAAGTGGGCGTGGTGCTGCGCCGCGGCCCGACGCCGACGACGCCGCGCGTGGCCGTGCTGGTCGACCGCCAGGGCCTGCCCTGCGACGCGCCGCTGCTGCGCGACGCGGCGCACAGCGCCTTCAAGGTGGCAGTGTGCGTGCCCTGCCACAGCCTGCGCGTGCAGTTGCCGCTGCATGAGCTGCTCGGCCTGGTGGCCTGACTGACTGCGGGCATGCCGCGGACTCATTCCATTTCCATATCAACCGATTACTTTGTCGGCTTCGCTTGTCGTGCTACAGCACTGTCTGCGCTTCACCTTCGCGTACTCGATCGATATAGAAATGGACTCAGGCACGGGCAAAGATTTTTTACAAGCCGCCCGGAACTTCCCCTCAGACTGGGGACTCCACCCTTGGCGCTCACCACGGGTAGCGGGTAGAAAGCCGCCGGTGCAGCGCAGAGTTTTGACGTTGCGAAGCCTCTTCGGCACTCATGTGCCGAGTGACCTCCCTGGGGCGCTTCTCCTCCCTCCCTCTCTTGTTTCGTTTCAGGGCGCTTCGCAACCCTTTTATTCCCACCACGGCGCGCCAGCTCTGCAAGAATTGGCGCGCCGTGGCGTTTTGGGATCGGGAGGTCGGGCGAATCAGCCTTGCGGCGGCTGGGTGTCGACGAAGCTCGGGCGCTGGGCCAGCTTGTCGAGCAGGCGCGCCAGCTGCGGGTGGTCGGCGCGCCATGCGAGGTCGGGAAAGCGGAACTCCAGCCAGGCCAGCGCGCAGCCGACGGCGATATCGGCCAGGCTCAGGTGGTTGCCACAGCAAAAAGGCTTGTCGCCCAGGTCGGTCTCCATTGCTTTCAGGCCGGCGCTCACCTTGCCCAGCTGGCGCTCGATCCAGGCGGGACAGCGCTGCGCGTCGCTGCGACCGGGCCAGGTGGCCTCCTGCCGCGCCAGCACGGCCGCGTCCAGCAGGCCGTCGGCCAGCGCTTCCCAGGTCTTGACCTGCAGACGCTCGCGCCCCGGCGGCGGAATCAGCCGCCCCAGCGGCGAGAGCTGGTCCAGGTGCTCGACGATGACGCGCGAGTCGTAGACCGCATCGCCGCCTTCGAGCACCAGGCAGGGCACCTTGCCCAGCGGGTTGGCGGCGCCGACTTCGGATGCCTTGGACCAGACGTCGTCCACCTGCAGGCGGTAGTCCAGTTTTTTCTCGGCCAGCACCACGCGCACTTTGCGCACATAGGGGCTGGTGAGTGATCCGATGAGTTTCATGGCGGCAGGCGGTCAGTGGTGGAAAAACGATTCTATCGACGGCCTGCGGGGTGGCCGTTGCAGGGATCCTACAATCGGGCCCCATGCAACTGTCTGCCCTCACCGCCCTCTCTCCGCTGGACGGCCGCTACGCCGCCAAGCTGTCCGCCCTGCGCCCCCTGATGAGCGAATACGGCTACATGCACCGCCGCGTGCAGGTCGAAATCACCTGGTTCATCGCGTTGTCGGACGCTGGTTTTGCTGAATTTTCGCCGCTGTCCGCAGAAGCGCGTACTTACTTGCACGGCCTGGTGGCGCAATTTTCCGAGGCCGACGCCCAGGCGATCAAGGACATCGAGAAGACCACCAACCACGACGTGAAGGCGGTCGAGTACTGGATCAAGTCCAGGTTCGACGGCCGCCCCGAGCTGCAGAAGGCCGCCGAGTTCGTGCACTTTGCCTGCACCAGCGAGGACATCAACAACACCAGCCATGCGCTGCAGATGCGCAGCGGGCGCGACGCAGCCATCGTGCCGGGGCTGCAGGCCATCATCGACAAGCTGCGCGCCATGGCGCACCAGTACGCGGCCACGCCCATGCTCAGCCGCACCCACGGCCAGACGGCCAGCCCGACGACCGTGGGCAAGGAGCTGGCCAACGTCGTCGTGCGCCTGGAGGGGACGCTGGAGAAAATCGCCGGCGTGACGATGCGCGGCAAGATGAACGGCGCCGTGGGCAACTACAACGCCCACCTGGCCGCCTGGCCCGACTTCGACTGGGAAGCGTTTGCCCGCCGCGTGGTGGAAAGCGCCGAGCCGCAAGGCCTGGGCCTGGGTTTTCAGCCCTACTCGATCCAGATCGAGCCACACGACTACATGGCCGAGTTCTTTGACGCGCTGGCGCGCGCCAACACCATCCTGATCGACCTGGCGCGCGACGTGTGGGGTTACGTCAGTTTGGGTTACTTCAAGCAAAAGCTGAAAGAAGGTGAAATCGGCTCGTCGACCATGCCGCACAAGGTCAACCCGATCGACTTCGAGAACGCCGAGGGCAACCTGGGCCTGGCCAACGCGCTGCTGCGCCACCTGTCCGAGAAGCTGCCGATCAGCCGCTGGCAGCGCGACCTGACCGACTCCACGGTGCTGCGCAACATCGGCGTGGCGCTGGGTTATGCGGCGTTGGCCTACAGCTCGCTGATGACCGGTCTGAACAAGCTGGAATTGAACGAGGAGCGCCTGGCCGTCGACCTGGACGCCGCCTGGGAGGTGCTGGCCGAGCCCATCCAGACAGTGATGCGCCGCTATGGCGTGGCCGGTGCCTATGAAAAGCTCAAGGAGGTCACGCGTGGCAAGAGCGTGCTGGCCGCCGACCTGCACGCGCTGATCGAAAGCCTGGAGATTCCCGCCGCCGACAAACAGCGGTTGCTGGCGATGACGCCGGCCAGCTACGTGGGCAAGGCGGCCGAGCTGGCGCGCCGGGTGTAATGGCGCTCAAGTCCACGATCTTCAAGGCGCATCTGTCGATCGCCGACATCGACCACGGCTACTACGCCGACCACGCGCTGACTCTGGCGCGCCACCCCAGCGAGACCGACGAGCGCATGCTGGCGCGCCTGGTGGCGCTGGCGCTGCAGGCGCACCAGCTGCAGGACTTGTGCCGCGGCGACGGCACGCTCGGGTTTGGCGCCGGCCTGTCCGACCCGGACGACCCCGATGTGCTGCTGACCGACTTTACCGGCGCGCGGCGCTTGTGGATCGAAGTGGGCCAGCCCGACGACAAGCCGCTGGCCAAGGCCTGCGCGCGCGCCGACCAGGTGCTGGTCTACGCCTTTGGCCATGCGGCCGAGGTGTGGTGGAAGGGCATCGAGGCCAAGCTCACGCGCCTGGACAGGCTGCAGGTGTGGCGCCTGCCCTACGCGGGCGTGCAGGCACTGGCGCAGCTGGCCGAGCGCAGCATGCAGCTGCAGGCGACGATTCAGGATGGCGCGATCACGCTGAGCAGCGACCGCGCCAGCATCGACCTGGAGCCGCTGTGCTGGAAATAGCGCGGAGGTGGAGCGCGGTGCAGGCCGGGTCAGCGCGGCATCAGCGCGCCGCAGTTCCAGCACTGCTCGAAGCCGCCTTCGATCTGCTCGCCGCAACGCTGGCAGCGCCAGTGGCGCTGGGGCAGGTGCTGCAGCTCGTGCAAGAGCGCGCGGGCGCGCTCCTCGTGCTCGGCGTAGCGCAACCAGATCTCGGGCAGGCATTCGCTGGGCGGCAGCTCCCCGGCCACGCTGCTCAGGTACTGGCGCTGCACGCTGGCGGGCATGCCGGCCTCGCACAGCAGATCGCTCCACAGCGTGGCGATGGCAATGTTGGGGGCGTGGGTCAGGCGCAGCATGACGGTGACGATAGCCGGCGCCCACGCCGGCGTAAAGCCGGGCCTGGGGATAGGTAATGACCACAGGCCGGGCGCCCGGATCTGTGTTCCAATGGCGGTCTTCAAAGGGGAGTAGCTCCCCGTGGGCGCAAGGCCCACGGTGGTTCGGTCGTCAAGACGAAGCCCGGGAGGCCAAGGTGGTCGCAGCGCACAGCAGGCATGGCTTGCAGGCGTTGGCAGGTGCCAAGGCATCACGACGCTTCCGGCCCGCCAGACGCGCAAGCAATTGCCGCCGAGCAAGACCTTTGGGTTACGACAGGTAGTTGCCATGGTCGGCTCAAAGTGCCCCCTGCCGTCTGCGCGTCCCATCCGGGCGGCGTGCAGTTGGTGCTCTGACGAACTCGGTGACCCTGTCGTGCTTGCAGACCGTCGGCGTATGCCGGCGGCACAATGTCATTTGAAGTACGAACGAGGTAGACAACCATGGATTTGGACTTTCTCACCCACATTCCGTTCTGGATTGCGCTGGGTCAGATCATCATCATCGACATCCTGCTGGGCGGCGACAACGCGGTCGTGATTGCGCTGGCCTGCCGCAAGCTGCCGGCGCACCAGCGCACCAAGGGCATCATCTGGGGCACGGCCGGCGCCATCGGGCTGCGGGTGGTGCTCATCGTCTTTGCCATGACGCTGCTCAACCTGCCGGCGCTCAAGATCATCGGCGCGCTGCTGCTGGTGTGGATTGGTGTCAAGCTGATCGCCCCCGAGGAGGAGGGCCACGAAAACGTGGCGAGCAGCGACAAGCTGCTGGCGGCGATCAAGACCATCATCATCGCCGACTTGGTGATGTCGATCGACAACGTGATCGCGATTGCCGCGGCGGCCAAGAACTCGGGCGAGCACCAGGTGCTGCTCGTCGTGCTGGGCCTGCTGATCTCGGTGCCGATCATCGTCTGGGGCTCGCAGCTGGTCATCAAGCTGATGGAGCGCTTCCCCTGGGTGATTCTGGTGGGCGGCATGCTGCTGGGCTGGATTGCCGGCGGCATGCTGGTGAGCGACCCGCTGTTCGTCAACCACGAGAAGTGGCTGTGGGCACCCAAGCTGGCATGGCTGGACGACGAGGGCCAGGCGATTCTGCCGCCGCTCCTGTACTGGCCGTCGCACCTGGCCGGCGCGCTGCTGGTGCTGGGGCTGGGCAAGTGGCTGGCTGCGCGCCGCCCGGCCGCGCAGACCGAATTGCACTGACCGGTCGCGGTGTGCGGGCGGGCGCCAAGCCGCCCCGCGCACCGCAACCACTGTTATCCTGATCGCATGAGAATCCTGCTCAAGTGGATATTGCATGCAGTCGCGCTGCTGTGCGTGGCCTATCTGTACAGCGGCGTCGAGGTGCACAGCTTCGGCGCGGCGCTGGGCGCGGCCTTCGTCATCGGGCTGCTCAACACCATCGTGCGCCCCATCCTGGTCGTGCTGACGCTGCCGGTGACCATCGTCACCGTCGGGCTGTTCCTGTTCGTCATCAACGCGTGGATGTTCTGGGCCGCGGCCAGCGTGCTGGGCGACGGCTTTCAGGTTCACGGCTTTGGCGCGGCGCTGCTGGGCTCGCTGATCTACTCGGTGCTGGGCATGTTGATCGAGTCAGCGCTGGGCGGCCTGTTCGCGCAGAAGTGACTCGACCGCGCGCAGCCGCGTGTCGATGATCGACGCCTCGATGTAGTCCTGCGCGCCGCCGCGGCGCGCCAGATCCTGCCCCGCCTTGAAACGGTCGATGGCCGCCGCGTAGTCGTGGTGCGCCACTTGCGCCTCGGCCTCGGCGCGCACCGCGCGCAGCAGCTGGCCCTGCTGCTGCCAGGCCTGCGCCAGTGCCTGCCAGGCGCCGGCGTCTTCGGGGTGGTTGGCCACCCAGGTTTGCAGCGCGCCGGCGATGCTGGCCGTGTCACCCTGGCGCAGCAGTGCCTGGGTGCGCAGCAGCAGCTCGGGGCGGCGGTTGTCGGGCAGACCCTGCAGCTGTGCCAGCGCCTCGGCGGGTCGGCCGTCCTGCAGTTCCAGCTCGGCGGCCAGCAGATGCGCCTGGCGCTGCGCGGCAGCGTCTCCGTCCACGTCCTGTATCAGGCCGGCCAGCGCCTTGCGTGCGTCGGCCATGTTCTTGAGCTGCAGGCTGCTGAGCGCCGCCGCATACCAGGCCTGCACGCGCGCGGCGCGCCCCAGCTGGGCAAAGCCGGCGTCCTGCGGCGCTGCGGCCCATTGGCGCCAGGCGTCGACGCCCGGTCGCATCAGTACGCGCGCGCGCGCCACCATCATCACGTGCTGCAGCGGCGCGGGCGGTTGGGCGCTGCCCGCCAGCGCGTGGCGGCTTTGCATGTCGGCAATGCGCTGCGTGGTCAGCGGGTGGCTGCGCAGATAGGGCCAGCTGCCGTTGTCGTTGATGCGGTTGGCCTGCTGCAGCTTGTCGAACATCGCGACAAAGCCTTGCGGCGAGAAACCGGCCGGCGCCATCAGGCCGTAGCCGACGCGGTCGGCCTCGCGCTCCATGTCGCGCGAGAAGTTGAGCTGGTTCTGCACGGCGGCGGCCTGGCCGCCGATCATCAGCGCCTGCGCCGCGTCCGGGCTCTTGCTGGCGGCCAGCGCGCCCAGGATCAGCGCGCCGATCATCAGCGGCGTCTGGCGCCCTTGCTGCGCGATCAAGCGGGCGATGTGGCGCTGCGTGACGTGGCTCAGTTCGTGCGCCATCACCGAGGCCAGCTCGTCGGGCGTGGAGACGACCGCGATCAGCCCCAGGTAGACGCCCAGGTAGCCGCCGGGCAGCGCAAAAGCGTTGACCTGGCGGTCGCGCCCGAGCAGCACCTGCCAGGCAAAGCGCTCGTGCAGGTCGGGCAGCAGCTCGCCGCGTGCGCTGGCGGCGTCCACCAGCGACTGGAAGATGCCTTGCACGTATTCCTGCAGCGGCGCGTCGTCCATGTAGTCCGGGTCGCGGTACAGCGAGGCAATGATCTCGTCGCCCAGGCGGCGCTCGGCGGCCAGCGTCATCTCGGCGCCGTCACCCATCGACGGCAGCGCGCTTTGCGCGTGCAGCGGCGGCACGCCACTCAAGAGCAGTGCGGCGCTGACCAGCACCGCCAGCGCGCGGCGCATCAGGGGCTTGGGATGGGACGGGGCTGAGGGCACGAGTTTTGCAGTCAAGACGATCAAGTGGCGGCGCCTGGTTGGTTCCAAGCTGGTTTGTGGCCAGGCCGTATGATGCCCGGTTCGTGTCAACGTTCCATTTCCCTGGCGGTTCCATGTCTGCTGACGCCCTCTCTCTTACGCATTTTGACGCCCAGGGCCAGGCCCACATGGTCGACGTCGGCGCCAAGCCCGCCACACGGCGCGTCGCCGTGGCCACCGGTCGCATCCGCATGCAGCCTGCAACGCTGCAGCTGATCGCCAGCGGCAGCGCCAAAAAAGGCGACGTGCTGGGCGTGGCGCGCATCGCCGGCATCATGGCATCCAAGAAGACCAGCG
Source organism: Comamonas faecalis (assembly GCF_039538025.1). NCBI lineage: Bacteria > Pseudomonadati > Pseudomonadota > Betaproteobacteria > Burkholderiales > Comamonadaceae > Comamonas > Comamonas faecalis. The sequence goes on along the minus strand of NZ_BAABBP010000003.1, from coordinate 35,316 downwards.
AGCTGATTCCGCTGTGCCACCCGCTGGCGCTCACCCGCGTGGCGCTGGACTGGCAGCTGCTGCACGAGCTGCCCGGCGTGGCCTGCACCGTCACCGCCGAGACCACCGGCCCCACCGGCGTCGAGATGGAGGCGCTGACCGCGGTGCAGGTGGCGCTGCTCACGGTCTACGACATGTGCAAGGCGGTGGATCGCGCCATGGTCATCACCGGCGTGCAATTGCTGGAAAAGCATGGCGGCAAGTCGGGCAGCTTCGTGCGCGAAGCCGATGAATGAAAGAGCCGACCATGACTGTTGACAACGACGCCGCGCCCATCGGCCCCGAAGCGGTGCTGCATTTCTGGTTCGAAGAGACGCCCGAGCGCCTGTGGTTTGCCAAGGACGACGCGTTCGACGCGCGCCTGCACGAGCGCTTTGGCGCGCTGCACGCCCAGGCGGCGCGCTGTGAGCTGTGGCATTGGCGCGCCAGTGCGCGCGGGCGGCTGGCGGAGATCATCGTGCTCGACCAGTTCTCGCGCAATCTGCTGCGCGGCCAGCCGCAGGCGTTCGCCAGCGACCCGCTGGCGCTGGCCCTGGCGCAGGAACTGGTGGCCCAGGGGCTGGACGCGCGGCTGGTGCCGCGCGAGCGTGCCTTTGCCTACATGCCATACATGCACAGCGAGTCGCTGGTGGTGCAGCAGCAGTCGCTGCGCCTGTTCGAGGCACTGGGCCAGCCCGGCAACCTGGACTTTGCCCGCCGCCACGAGGTCATCGTTGCCCGCTTTGGCCGCTACCCGCACCGCAACGCGGCGCTGGGGCGTATCAGCAGCGCAGAGGAGCAGGCCTTTTTGCAACAGCCGGGCAGCGGCTTCTGATTTGCCGCCCTGGGCGGCGGTACGCCAATGAAAAAGGCCTTCGCAAGAAGGCCTTTTGTTCTCAGACCGGAATCAATCCGGATCAGTAGTCGCGTCCACCGCCGCCACCGTAGCCGCCACGGCCACCGCCGTTGCCGCCACCGCCGCCGTGGCGTGCGCCCGTGCCGTAGGGGCTGCGAAAGCCGCCGTCGCCACGGCCACCGCCGCCGCCTTCACGGCCGCCGCCGTAGCCACCACGGCCGCCGCCACCACCGTAGCCACCGCCGCCACCAAATCCACCGCCGCCGCTGCGCGGGGGACGGGGCTCCATCGGGCGTGCTTCATTGACCACCAGGCTGCGACCGCCCAGCGGCTGGCCGTTCAGGCCCTGGACGGCGGCTTGCGCCTGGGCGTCGTCGCCCATTTCGACGAAACCAAAGCCTTTGGAACGGCCGGTGTCGCGCTCCATCATGACCTTGGCACTGTTGACGGTGCCATAGGCCGAGAACGCTTGTTCCAGGTCAATGTCGCGCACCGAGTACGGCAGATTGCCGACGTACAGCTTGTTGCCCATTGTTGTGGGACTCCTCAAAAAACAAATGGATAGAGCAACGGAGAGTCCCGAACCGCAGACAGCTCATCAACAAGGACGCCTTGTACGCGAAAACTGACGGATCACCGCAACCTCAGTGGGTTTGTCAACCCACCCGGCGAATTATGTGCGAGAAGTTTTTCGCAGACACCAGATTTTTCACGGTTCAGGGGGCGTATGGAATGAAAAAAAGCCCCATTGGGGCTTTTTCGTCACAAAGTGGCGCGAAAGTTGATCAAGGATCAATATCCGCCACGGCCGCCGCCGCCAAAACCACCGCCGTAGCCGCCGCTGCGCGGGGCGCGAGGCTCCATCGGGCGGGCGACGTTGACCACCAGGTTGCGGCCGCCGAAGCTCTGGCCGTGCGTGCCTTCGATGGCGGCCTGGGCCTGGGCGGCGTCGCCCATCTCGACGAAGCCAAAGCCCTTGGAGCGGCCGCTGTCGCGCTCCATCATGACCTTGGCGCTGGTGACCGAGCCAAAGGCGCTGAAGGTTTGCTCCAGGTCGTTGTCGCGGAAGGAATAGGGCAGGTTGCCCACGTACAGTCTTGTGTCCATGAGGGACTCCAGCAAAAACAAAGAAAAGCGATGGAGCCCGACGCAACCCGTGCAAAAAACCAAAGACGCGAAACCGACCAGACACCGCAGAAAGCGCCTTGCGGCCGGGGCTGCAAGGCAGCGGGAGATTATCGTTGCCGAATGCGGCGTGCCTGGGCGCGATGGCCGTGGTTGAGGCACAGGAACAACAATTCTGCGGGTAAATACCGGCGCCGATACAATTCGCAGCCTTTTTACGAGGGGCAATGGTTAGGCCGAGGGGTTCCGCCGCCCGAATGGAATGCAGGCATTTTTGATTTCCACGGCAGTCGTCGCGCTGGCCGAGATGGGTGACAAGACCCAGTTGCTGTCGCTGGTGCTGGCGGCGCGCTTTCGCAAACCCTGGCCCATCGTGCTGGGCATTTTCGTGGCCACGCTGGCCAACCATGCGCTGGCCGGCGCCGTCGGCACCTGGGTGACCGCCTGGCTGGGGCCGGTGTGGCTGCGCTGGGTGCTGGGCCTGTCCTTCATCGCCATGGCGCTGTGGATGCTGGTGCCCGACAAGCTCGATGAGGACGAGGCCAACGCCACGGCGCACTGGGGCGTGTTCGGAACGACGCTGGTGGCGTTCTTCCTGGCCGAGATGGGCGACAAGACGCAGATTGCCACGGTGGCGCTGGCGGCGCGCTACGACGCATGGCTGGCGGTCGTGGCTGGCACTACGCTGGGCATGATGCTGGCCAATGCGCCGGTGGTCTGGCTGGGCGATCGCATCACGCGGCGTGTGCCGATCCGCGCGGTGCATGCGGTGTCGGCGGTGATTTTCCTGCTGCTGGGCGCCGCCGTGCTGCTGGCGCCGGCTTTGGCATAATCGCCGCAACGAATGCGCCGATTTGCACCGCTTGCGGGCGCTTTACAAATCCTGCTAAAGACGTGACCGAGCGACACGCAAATTGACCGGCCCGGCCCCGTTTTTAGAACCAGTTCTAGGACGAAGCCGGGTTTTCCATGTCGTTCATCGCCACCCCCCAGACCATGCACTTCGCCGGGGCGCTGCCGCTGCAGTCCGGCGCCCAGTTGCGCGATTACCAGCTCAGCTACGAGACCTACGGCCAGCTCAACGCCGACAAGAGCAACGCCGTGCTGGTGTGCCATGCGCTCAATGCGTCGCACCATGTCGCCGGCGTCTATGAGGGCCAGCCCAGGAGTGAGGGCTGGTGGAACAACATGATCGGCCCGGGCAAGTCCGTGGACACCAACCGGTTTTTCGTGATCGGCATCAACAACCCGGGTTCGTGCTTTGGCTCGACCGGCCCGATGGACGCCAACCCCGACACCGGCGAGGTCTATGGCGCCGACTTTCCGGTGATGACGGTGGAGGACTGGGTGAGCGCGCAGGCGCGGCTGCTCGACGGCCTGGGCATCGTGCAGTTGGCGGCCGTGATGGGCGGCAGCCTGGGCGGCATGCAGGCATTGAGCTGGACGCTGCAATACCCCGAGCGGGTGCGCCACGCGGTCGTCGTGGCCAGCGCGCCCAATCTGTCGGCCGAGAACATTGCGTTCAACGAGGTGGCGCGCCGCGCCATCGTGACCGACCCGGACTTTCACGGTGGGCATTTCTACCGCCACGGCGTGATTCCGAAGCGCGGGCTGCGCATCGCCCGGATGATCGGCCACATCACCTACCTCTCTGACGACGTGATGAACGAGAAATTCGGCCGCGAGCTGCGCAGCGCGGTCGACGGCATTGCGCGCGAGGGCTACCACTACAGCACGCAGGACATCGAGTTCCAGATCGAGAGCTATCTGCGCTACCAGGGCGACAAGTTCAGCGAGTATTTCGACGCCAATACCTACCTCCTGATCACGCGCGCGCTCGACTACTTCGACCCGGCGCGTGCGCACGGCGGCGACCTGACGCGGGCGCTTGCCGTGGCGCGCGCCAAGTTTTTGCTGGTCAGCTTCTCGACCGACTGGCGCTTCTCGCCGCGGCGCTCGCGCGAGATCGTGCACGCGCTGCTGGAGAACCGCCGCGACGTGAGCTACGCCGAGATCGACGCGCCGCACGGGCACGACGCCTTTTTGCTCGACGACCCGCGCTACCTGGGCGTGGTGGGCGCCTACTTCGACGGCATTGCCGACGAATCGACCAAGGAGCAGCAGCAATGAGCGATCACGCCACCATGCACGCCATTGCCCGCCTAGTGCCCGAGGGCAGCCGCGTGCTCGACCTGGGCTGCGGCGACGGCGCGCTGCTCGACCACCTGATCCGCCAGCGCGGCTGCAGCGGCTACGGCATCGAGATCGACGACGCCAACGTGCTCGCCTGCGTGCGCCGCGGCGTCAACGTCATTCAGCTCAACCTGGACGAAGGGCTGGCGATGTTTGCCGACAACAGCTTTGACGTGGTACTGCAGATCGACACGCTGCCGCACCTGCGCAACGCCGAGGTCATGCTGCGCGAGACCGCGCGCGTGGGCAGAAGCGGCATCGTCGCCTTCCCCAACTTCGCGCACTGGCCCAACCGCCTGTCGGTACTGCGCGGGCGGATGCCGGTCACGCGTCGCCTGCCCTACCAGTGGTACGACACGCCCAACATCCGCGTCGGCACGTACAAGGATTTCGAGGTGCTGGCGGGCAAAAACCAGCTGCGCATCCTGGACGCCTTTGGCCTGGAGGACGGGCGCGAGGTGCGCTGGCTGCCCAATGCGCTGGCCGGCACCGCGGTGTTTCGCTTCGAGCGCGACTGAGAATGTCTGAACGTCCGGGCGCCCCAGCCATGCCGCCGGCCTGCGCCATGTGCGCAGCTACTGTTGTTTCCGGCGGCCCCTGATGCGCCCTTCGCTGGACGTCTTCACCCTTCTGGTCGCCATCGCCGCGGCTTCGCTGACGATGGCGCTGGCATTGTTCGCGACGCTGACGCGCCGCCGCGAGGGTCTGGGGCTATGGGCCGTGGGCCTGGTGCTGCACACCGTCGCCTATGTGCTGCTCGCGCTGCGCGGACAGGTCAGCGACTGGGCCAGCGTCTGGCTGGCCAACATCCTGCTGAGCGCGTCGCTGGCCCTGGTGCTGGCGGCCATCGCGCGGTTCCATGCCCGCGCGCTTCCCTGGCTGGGCATGGGCGTTCCGGTGCTGGTCTCCGCGCTTGGGTTTGCCCTGTGGCTGCACGATGTGCGGCTGCGCGTGGTGCTGGCCGGCGTGGTGCTGGCGGTACAGATGGGCATGGCAATCAGGGCGCTGTGGCACCCGGACAGGCCGCCCGCGCTGCGTGGCGCGGTGCTGCTGACGCTGGCGCAGGGGCTGCAGGCGGCGCTGCTGCTGGTGCGTGCCGTGGCCGTGCTGCTGCTGGGAGCGCCCGAGGGCGCGGCCATACAGCCCGGCGGCATGCAGGCGGCGGTGTTCCTGCTGGTGTTCGTTGTCGTCGTACTGTCGTCGCTGGGGTTCATCCTGATGGCCAAGGACCGGGCCGACGCGCTCAACCACTACCAGGCGACGCACGATGCGCTGACCGGCGTGGCCAATCGGCGGGCCCTGATCGCTACCCTCGAACGCGACCTGGCGTGCGCCGTGCGCCAGCGGCGGCCCTATGCATTGCTGCTGATCGACGTCGACCACTTCAAGGCCTTCAACGATGCGCACGGCCATCTGGCGGGCGACGCCGTGCTGCGCCACATCGCGCAGTTGTTGGCGACGCGCGTACGCGCGCAGGATCTGGTTGGCCGCTATGGCGGAGAGGAGTTGCTGGTGCTGCTGCCCGGCACCGACTCCGATGGCGCACTGGCGCTGGCGCGAACCTTGCGCCGGCAGGTGGAGCAAACGCCGTGCGAGTGGCAGGGCCGGCCACTTACGGTTACTGCGAGCATCGGCGTCTATGCCGGCTGCCCGCGCGTCGGCCAGGGGTGGGAGGCACTGATCGGCGCAGCCGACGGCGCGTTGTATCGCGCCAAGGCGGGCGGGCGCAACCGCGTGGACGTGCAGCAGGACGTGCCTGCGACCTGACGCGCGCGCGGCTTGACCGCCCGAAGCCGCACCGCAATCGCGCCCTCTTCGCCCGCGCTGGCGCTGCGGCCCGCAGCGCTGGACAATCCCGGTACTGCCGCGCACTTGCCGCGGCGCCGATACTGCATACCGCCCCTTCACCAACGAGGCCCGCCATGAACGCCCCTGCCCACCCTCATGTCCTGCAAAGCGCCCAGGCGCTGGAGCACCTCGGCCGCACCTGGGACGAGCGCATCCTGCCGCAGCTGACCGAGTACATCCGCATTCCGGCCAAGTCGCCGATGTTCGCGCCCGACTGGCAGCAGCAGGGCTTGCTGGAGACCGTGGTGCGCAACGCCGCCGACTGGGTGCAGGCGCAGAAGATTGCCGGCCTGACGCTGGAGATCGTGCGCCTGCCCGGGCGCACGCCGGTGCTGTTCTTCGAGGTGCCGGCGCATGAGCACGCGGGCAGCCAGACGGTGCTGATGTACGGCCACCTGGACAAGCAGCCCGAGTTCGACGGCTGGCGCGCCGATCTGGGGCCGTGGACGCCCAAATACGAGGATGGCAAGCTCTATGGCCGCGGCGGCGCCGACGACGGCTACGCGGTCTACGCCAGCATTGCCGCGGTGCAGGAGCTCAAGCGCCAGGGCGTGGCCCATCCGCGCATCATCGGCCTGATCGAGACCAGCGAGGAGAGCGGCTCGGTCGACCTGTTGCCCTACATCGACGCGCTCAAGCCCCGCCTGGGCGACGTCGGCCTGGTGATCTGCCTGGACAGCGGCGCCGGCAACTACGACCAGCTGTGGCTCACAACCAGCCTGCGCGGCATGGCCAGCGGCACGCTCAAGGTCGAGATCCTCACCGAAGGCGTGCACTCGGGCGATGCCTCGGGCCTGGTGCCGTCGAGCTTTCGCATCATGCGCATGGTGCTCGACCGGCTCGAAGACTCGGCCACCGGGCGCCTGCTGCCGGCCAGTTTTCACTGCGAGGTGCCGCCCGATCGCCTGGCGCAGGCGCGCGCCACCGCCGCCATCCTGGGCGACGAGGTCTACAAGCGCTTTCCCTGGGCGCACGCCGACTGCGGCGGCTCCACCGCGTTTGCGCTGCCGACCACGCAGGATCCGGTGCAGGCGCTGATCCGCCGCACCTGGGAGCCGACGCTGTCGGTCACCGGTGCCGAGGGCTTTCCGGCGCTGCAGGACGCGGGCAACGTGCTGCGCCCCTATACCGCGTTCAAGCTCAGCCTGCGCCTGCCGCCGCTGGTGGACGCCGCCGCCAGCGTGCAGCAGCTCAAAGCGCTGCTGGAGGACAACGCGCCCTACCAGGCCAGGGTGACGTTCGAAGGCGCAGGCGCCGCCAGCGGCTGGAACGCGCCGGCCATCACGCCCTGGTTCGAGCGGGCGCTGGACGACGCCAGCCGCGCGCACTTTGGCGCGGGCGTGGGCTACATCGGCCAGGGCGGCACGATTCCGCTGATGAACATGCTCAGCCAGGGCTTTCCCACGGCGCAGATGATGGTCTGCGGCGTGCTCGGCCCCAGGAGCAACGCCCACGGTCCCAACGAATTCCTGCACGTGCCCTACGCCAAGCGGCTGACCGCGTCGGTGGCCGAGGTGATCGCACGCATGCCCTGACCGGACTGCCGCGACCGCATGCGCATCCTGCTTGCCGAAGACGAACCCGCGCTGGCGCACTGGCTGGTGCAGGCGCTGCAGCAGTCTGGCCTGCAGGTCGACTGGGTCAACGACGGGCGGCTGGTGACGCCCAGCCTGCGCCAGTCGCGCTACGACGCGCTGGTGCTCGACCTGGGCCTGCCCGGGCGCGACGGCCACGACGTGCTGGAAGACTTGCGCGATGCCGGCCACCAGCTGCCGGTGCTGATCCTCACCGCGCGCGACTCGCTGATGGAGCGTGTGCACACCTTGCGCGCCGGCGCCGACGACTTTCTGGCCAAGCCCTTCGAGCTGGCCGAGCTGGAAGCGCGCCTGCTGGCGCTGACGCGCCGCGCGCGCGGCGCCGGCCACCCGCGCTTTGCCTGCGGCCCGCTGGTGTGGGATCCGGTGGCGCAGCAGTTGCTGCTGCGCCACCAGCCGCTCAAGCTCACGCCGCGCGAGCACGCGCTCTTGCGTACTCTGGTGCAGCACAGCGGCGAGCCCATGGGCAAGCGCGACCTGCTGGAGCGCCTGTTCAGCGACGAGATCGACGTGCAGCCCGAGGCCATCGAGGTGCTGGTGCATCGGCTGAGAAAGCGCCTGGAGGGCAGCGGCGTGCGCATCAGCACGCTGCGCGGCCTGGGCTATGTTCTGGAGCCGAGCGCAGGGGACGGCGCCGCATGAGCCGCTGGTCGCACTGGAGCCTGCGGCGCACGCTGCTGGCGGTGTTGCTGCCGGGGCTGTTGCTGGTCATGGGGCTGGAACTGGCGGCGGGCTGGCGCAACGCGCTGGCGGCGGCCAACACCGCGTTCGATCGCTCGCTGCTGGGTGCGATCAAGTCCATGGACGCCAACATCTCGACCACCGGCGGTGGCCTGGCAGTCGAGCTGCCCTACCAGATGCTGGAGTTCTTCGAGCTGACCGCCAGTGGCCAGGTGTTCTACCGCGTGGCCAGTGGCGATGGCCTGGTGGAGATCGGCAACGCCGGCCTGCCCGGCCCGCCGCACGCGCTGGCCGACCGCGCGCCGCAGTTCTACGACGCCAACTACTTCGGCGTGCCGGTGCGCGTGGGCGCCTGGCAGCGGCCCCTGGATCGGGAGCTGTCGCAGGGATCGCACTCCGACCGCGTGATCGTGCAGGTGGCCGAGACGCTGGAGAGCCGCCAGGACTTCACGCGCCGCCTGGTCTGGGAGAGCGTGGCGCGCGATACTCTGCTGCTGGCCACCGCGCTGGCGCTGGTGGCGCTGGCCGTCTATGGCGCGCTGCGCCCGCTGTCGCGCCTGCGCGCCGAGGTGGCGCGGCGCGCCAGCGACGACCTGACGCCGATCGCCACCGACCGGGTGCCCAAGGACGTGGCGCCGCTGGTCGAGGCGATCAACCTGCACATGCAGCGCTATGGACGGGCGATGGCGCAGCAGCGCCAATTCATCGACGACGCCTCGCACCAGCTGCGCACACCGCTGACCACGCTGGCCACGCAGGTGGGCTATGCGCTGCGCGTGCACGACGACGCCACGCACACGCTGGCGGCCATCAAGACCGAGCTGGACGCGGCGATCCGCCAGACCAACCAGATGCTGGCGCTGGCGCGCGCCGACGCGCAGGAGCTGCACGCGGGCCCGCTTGACTTGATGGCGCTGGCCGAGACCGTGGCGCGCCGCCTGTGGCCGCTGGCGCGCCAGCAGGGGCTGGACCTGGGGCTGGAGCCGCTGGCCGAAGGCGGCCCCGTGCGCGCCTGGGGCGACGCAGGCTTGCTGGAGCAGGCGCTGGCCAACCTGGTGCACAACGCGCTGCAACATGTGCCGCGCGGCGGCCAGGTAACAGTGCAGGCGGGCGTGCGGGGCGGCATGGCGCTGCTGTGCGTGCGCGACGACGGGCCGGGCCTGTCCGCCGCCGACCGCGCTTGCGCCGGCCAGCGCTTCGTGCGCCTGGGCACGGACAACACGCAGGGCAGCGGCCTGGGGCTGTCGATTGCGCAGGCCATCGTGCAGCGCCACGGCGGCTACCTGCAGCTCGATGATGCGACGCCCGGCGCTGCCTCGCCGGGGCTGGCGGTGGTGCTGGCCTGGCCGTTGTCCGCGTCCCCAAGCGTGGCGGAGGCTTCCGGGTAAACCCCAGAATTTGGGGGTGGGTTCTGAAAGTAGAACGAAAGCTGCCATTTCCTACAGTGCATGCATGCAGACTGGGCGTGTTGCGCGCCCGCTGCCGCAATCCTGAATTTCTACCTGAAGGAGACCCCATGCAATTGCGCACCACTGCTTCCGTCTTCGGCGCCGCGCTGGCGCTTGCCGCCGCCACGGCCTTTGCCGGCCCGCTGGACAAGACCGAATGCATCGCTCCGGCCAAGCCTGGCGGCGGCTTCGACCTGACCTGCAAGCTGGCGCAGTCGGGCCTGATGGGGGGCAACTACATCAGCGACCCGATGCGCGTGACCTACATGCCCGGCGGCATCGGCGCCGTCGCCTACAACGCCATCGTGGCCCAGCGCCCGGCCGAGAACAACACCATCGTCGCCTTCTCCGGCGGCTCGCTCCTGAACCTGGCGCAGGGCAAGTTTGGCCGCTACAACGTGAACGACGTGCGCTGGGTGGCGGCCGTCGGCACCGACTACGGCGCCATCATCGTGGCCGAAAACTCGCCCTACAAGACGCTGGGTGACCTGGTTGCGGCCATCAAGGCCAACCCGTCCAAGATCGTGTTCGGCGCTGGCGGCACCGTCGGCAGTCAGGACTGGATGAAGGCGGCGCTCACCGCCAAGGCCGCGGGGCTGGATCCGCGCAAGATGCGCTTTGTCGCGTTCGAGGGCGGCGGCGAGGCCTCGACCGCGCTGCAGGGCGGCCATGTGCAGGTGTATTCGGGCGACGCCTCGGAGGCCGAGGAGCAGATCAAGGCCGGAGCCAAGATGCGCGTGCTGGCGGTGATGAGCGACAAGCGCCTGCAGGGCAGCCTGGCCGACGTGCCGACGGCCAAGGAGCAGGGCCTGGACGTGGAGTGGCCCATCATCCGCGGCTTCTACGTCGGCCCCAAGGTGAGCGACGCCGACTATCAGGTCTGGGTCGACACCTTCGACAAGATGATGGCCACGCCCGAGTTCGCCAAGCTGCAGGCCGAGCGCGGCCTGTTTCCCTTCGCGCTGACGGGCGCCAAGCTCGATGCCTACGTCAAGCAGCGCGTGGCCGAGTACGCCAAGGAAGCGGCCGATTTCGGCCTGAACGTCGCCAAGTAAACCTGCCGCGCCGCCGCGCCATGTGCTTTTGATGGCACCGGCGCGGCACGCAGCTTTTTCACTGGAGTCTTCCCATGAGTGACCGCATTCTTGGCGTCGCCTGCGTGGCCGTGGCCGCAGGCATGGCCTGGGCCGCGCAGGACTACGCCGCCCCCATTTCGTACGAACCCGTGGGCCCGCGCGCGTTTCCGCTGCTGCTGGCTGGCCTGATGGCGCTGGGCGGCCTGTGGCTGGTGTTCAAGCCCACGCTGCGTGACAACTGGCTGCGCCGCGTGCCGCTGCGGGCGCTGGCGTTTGCGCTCGCGGCGGTGTTTGCCTACGCTTTTCTGTTCCAGACTCTGGGTTTCACGCTCGCCACCGTGTTGATGGCCGTGCCCGTGGGCATGGCGTTTGGCGGCACCTGGAAGCAGTCGCTCGCCGGCGGCCTGGGCCTGGGCCTGGTGCTGTTTCTGCTCTTTGACAAGCTGCTCGACGTGGTGCTGCCCACCGGCCTGCTGGCGTTCATTCTGGGAGGGCGCTGAGCCATGGAAACGTTGCAATACCTTGCGACCGGCTTTGGTGTCGCGCTGACCGCCAACAACCTGATGATCGCCGCGCTCGGCGCGCTCGTGGGCACCATCGTCGGCATGCTGCCGGGCCTGGGGCCGATCAACGGCGTCGCCATCCTGATGCCGCTGGCCTTCGCGCTCAAGCTGCCGGCCGAGACAGCCCTCATCCTGCTGGCCGCGGTCTACATGGGCTGCGAGTTCGGCGGGCGCATCTCGGCCATCCTGATCAACGTGCCGGGCGACGCCGGCGCCATCATGACCACGCTCGACGGCTACCCCATGGCCAGGAAGGGCCTGGGCGGCGTGGCGCTGTCGATCTCGGCCTGGAGCTCGTTCGTCGGCTCCTTCATCGCCACCTGCGGCATCGTGCTGTTCGCGCCGCTGCTGGCACGCTGGGCGCTGGCGTTCGGCCCGGCCGAATACTTCGCGCTGATGTGCTTTGCCTTTGCCTGCATCACCGGGCTGATGGGCGACGCGCCGGTCAAGGCGGCGCTGGCGGCCATCATCGGCCTGTCGCTGGCGACCGTGGGGCTGGACTCCAACTCGGGCGTCTACCGCTTCACCGGCGACAACGTGCACCTGTCGGACGGCATCCAGTTCATCGTGCTGGTGATCGGCCTGTTCTCGATCAGCGAGATTTTGCTGATGCTCGAGCAGCATGTGGGTTCTGGCGGCATGGTCAAGGTGACCGGGCGCACGCTGTTCAACCTCAAGGAGCTGGCGCACACCTGGTGGACGACGATTCGCTCGGGCCTGATTGGCTTCGTCGTCGGCGTACTGCCCGGCGCCGGTGCCACCATTGCCAGCGCCATGACTTACACGATGGAAAAGCGCATCGCCGGGCCCGAGGCGAAGTTCGGCGAGGGCGACATCCGTGGCGTGGCCGCGCCCGAGGCGGCCAACAACGCCTCGGCCGCCGGCTCCTTCGTGCCGATGCTGACGCTGGGCGTTCCCGGCTCGGGCACGACGGCGGTGATGATGGGCGCGCTTGCGCTCTACAACATCACGCCCGGCCCGGCGCTGTTCACGCAAAACCCCGAGCTGGTCTGGGGCCTGATCGCCTCGTTCTTCATCGCCAATTTTTTGCTGCTGCTCATCAACATTCCGCTGGTCGGCGTGTTTGCCAGCATGCTGCGCACGCCCAACTGGCTGCTGGTGCCGGCCATTTTGGCGGTGAGCACGATTGGCGTGTACTCGGTGCACGCCACCACCTTCGACCTGATGCTGATGGCCGTGGCCGGCGTCGTCGGCTACCTGCTGCGCAAGCAGGGCGTGCCGATGGCGCCGCTGATCCTGGGTTTCGTGCTGGGCGACATGATGGAGCAGAACCTGCGCCGCGCGCTGTCGATCACCAACGGCGAGGTCGGCATCCTGTTCGAGAGCTCGATCTCCATTGGGCTGTGGGTCGGCGTGGCGTTCATGATCGTCTTCCCGCCGCTGTACCGCGCCTGGCGCGGCGCGCGCCGGCCCGCCGCTGCACGCTGATGCCGGCCGCCGCGCGCTGGCTGGCGCTGGTGCTGGCCAGCGCCCTGCTGGCGGCGCTGCTGCGCTGGCTGGCCGTGCCTGCGGCCATCCTGCTGGCCTGCCTGCTGGCGGGTGTCGCCCATGCGCTGCGCGCAAACACGCCGCTGGCCCTGCCGCGGCGTTTTTTTCGTTACAGCCAGGGGCTGCTGGGCTGTTTGATCGCGTCCAGCCTGCAGCCGCGTCAGCTCGCCCCGGTGCTGCACGACTGGCCGCTGATGCTGGGTGTGACGCTGGCGCTGGTCGGCGCCAGCGCACTGCTGGGCCTGTGGCTGGTGCGCCGGCGCGTGCTGCCCGGATCGACCGCGCTGTGGGGCATGTCGCCCGGCGGCGCCGCGGCCATGGTGCTGCTTGCCGAGGCCCATGGCGCCGACGTGCGCCTGGTCGCCTTCATGCAATACGTCCGGGTGCTGATGGTGACGCTGCTGGCCGCGGGCGTGGCGCACATGCTGGCGCCGCAGGCGGGCGCGCTGCCCTCGTCCGCCAGTGCCATGGCCTTGAGCGCTCCAGCGGCGTCGCTGGCCTGGCCCGGCCCGCTGCTGCTCACCACGGCACTGGTCGTAGGCGGGGAATGGCTGGCGCGGCGCCTGGGCATGGCGTCGGGCGCGCTGCTGCTGCCGCTGTCGGGCGCGGTGCTGGTGCAGTGGGGCGCGGGCTGGGCGCCCGCGCTGCCGCCGGTGGTGATGGCGCTGGCGTATGCCGGCATTGGCTGGCACATCGGCCTGCGCTTCACCCCGGCCATCGTGCGCCACGCGCTGCGTGCCCTGCCCCAGGTGCTGCTGGCCATGGCGCTGCTGATCGGCCTGGGGCTGGTGCTGGCCGCGGTGCTGGTGGTATTGGCGGGCGTCGACCCGCTGACCGCCTACCTGGCGACCAGCCCCGGAGGCATCGACACCATGGCCGTGATTGCAGCGACCAGCTCGGCCGATTCCGCCTTTGTGATGGCGCTGCAACTGGCCCGGCTGCTGGCGCTGATGGCTTTCGGGCCGGCGCTGACGCGCTGGCTGGCACGACGCTATGGAGGAGTGAGCGATGACGGCTGACCTGCAACCCGCAACCCGCCGCATGCGCGACGGCGCGCATCTGGCGCTGTATGGCTGGCCGCTTGCCGCCGCGCAGCGGCGCGCCAGCGTGCTATTGGTTCATGGCCTGGGCGAGCACATGGGGCGCTACACCACACTGGCGCAACGCCTGAACGCCTGGGGGCTGGCGGTACACGGCTACGACCACTACGGCCACGGCCGCTCGGACGGGCCGCGCGGCGGCCTGCGGCGCAGCGGCCAGCTGCTCGACCACCTGCAGGAAATGCTGGAGCTGACGCGCGGGCAGCTGGCGCCGGATGAACCGCTGGTGCTGCTGGGCCACAGCATGGGCGGCCTGGTGGCCGCGGCGCAGGTGGCGCGCCAGCCGGATGCGGTGCAGGCGCTGGTGCTGTCGGCGCCGGCGCTGGCCATTCGCGCCAACGCGCTGCAGCGCCTGCTGCTGGCCGTGCTGCCGCGCCTGGCACCAGGCCTGCGCGTGTCCAACGGCCTGGACCCGGACGCGCTGACGCATGACCACGCCATCGTCGCCGCCTACCGCGCCGACCCGCTGTGCCACGACCGCATCAGCGCGCGGCTGGCGCATTTTCTGGCCAACGCCGGGCAGCAGCAGGTGCTGGCGTGCGCGGCGCAGTGGCGCACGCCCACGCTGCTGCTGTGGGGCGAGGGCGACACGCTCATCGATCCCGCGGGCTGCCGCCGCTTTGCCGCCGCGGCGCCGCCCGCAGTCGTCACGGCCGAGGGCTTTGCCGGCCTCTACCATGAAATTTTCAATGAGCTGGCCTGCACGCCGGTGTTTGCCGCGTTGCAGCAGTGGCTGGAGCGGCTGCCGGGCGGGCCGGCGCAGATCTGAGCCCCCTTCGTGTTCGTTGGTTCGCCTCGCCCTGCGCTTGAATGCAAAACCAAAAAATCATCGCGGCGCCCTCGCCGCGATCGGGGCCGGCGCGACATCCACAGGCGGGCTTGCTGCAGAAAGACCGTAGGCAGGCTTTGATGGCTGCGGCGCCGTGTCCGCGGCCCAGGCCAGACGGTTGCGCCCGGCGGTTTTGGCCGCGTACAGCGCGCCGTCCGCGCGTTCGAACAGGGTTTGCGGCGTGTCGCCCGCCTGCTGCTCGGCCGCGCCCAGCGATACCGTGGTGCGCAGCAGCGCGCCGTCGCCCAGCGTGACGGACATGGCCTGTACCGCCTGGCGCACGCGCTCCAGCAGGGCCGCGGCCTCGGGTGCGGTCGTGTTGTCCAGCAGCAGGATGAATTCCTCGCCGCCCCAGCGTGCCAGGATGTCCTCGGCGCGTATCCCGGCTTGGACGGTTGCCGCGAAGTGCCGCAGCACCTGGTCGCCCGCGACGTGGCCATGCAGGTCGTTGATGTGCTTGAAAAAATCCAGATCCAGCACGGCCAGCTGCACCGGCTGGCCGCCGCGCTGCGCGCGCAGCAACTTCAGCCGCAGCGCCTCTTGGGCGTAGCGCCGGTTGGGCAGGCCGGTCAGCTCGTCGCGCGTGGCCAGCGCGCGAATCTGTGCCAGCGCGTCCGCCAGCTCGCCCTTTTGCCGTTGCAGCCGCTGGCGCATGCCGTGGATGTACAGCGTCAGCCGCGTGCTGGCCATCAACACCATGACGATGATGAACAGGTAGACCAGCGTCAGCATCGTGTCTGGCGCGTGGCGTGGCTGTCGCTGGGTCGCGGCGATGGCCAGCACGTACAAGGCCACGGCGTAGGCCAGCAGGCCCTTGATCTGGCGCGGCGTCAGTCCGAAGACGCAGAAAATCATGACCAATGCCAGCATGGGCGGCACGATGCCGCGGCCCTGCCCGGCGATGACGTAGGCCAGCGCGTTGCTGGCAATGGCGCCGCCGATCTGCACCAGCGTGAAGGCCGGGTCGCGCCAGTGCTGCGTCAGGCCGCTGCGGATCAGCACGAAGCAGCCCAATACCCAGCAGCCGCTGGCCAGCGACCACCAGTGCACCGGCCGCGCGTCGGCCAGCCCGGCCGCTGCCACCGCCTGCATCGCCAGGATGCAGCAGCCCATCAGCACGCAGGTCAGCGCGGTCAGCGCCAGCGGCCGGCGCAACTGCGGGTGGGTGCCAAGCAGGACGTCGCGCATGTCGGGCTGGGCGCTACAGCGGGCGTGGCGGCCGGTGCGCCGGTCAGGCCCGTGTGTCCAGCAGGTGGCCGGCTGTCTCATCCGAGATGCGCAGCGCCACGGCGTTGGCCTTGAATGCATAGGTGGCTGCCAGCTGCTGCACCGCCTGAGTCTCCAGCGACGGCGCACCGCCGGTATTTGCCACGGCCTGGGCGCGTACGCCGGCGCCTGGCTCGGCCTGCTGCTGCACGACGGTGCTGCGAAAGCCATGGGTTTGCAGATTGGCGGTGTTGTGCGCGGCGGCGTCCAGGTGAAGCTGGGCGGCCTGCAGGCCCGAACGGGCAATGGTGAAGGAGGGCGACATGGCAGGCGGCAAGAGGTTGGGCCCGGGGGCAGAACCGCATTGTCGGCAGACTGCGTGTTGTTTGCAAATTATTACGTTTATGGCGCCGGCCCAGACTCATTCACCGCGTGCGCGCGCACCAGGCAGTCGTGCAGCAGCTGCGCCGCGCGGGACGGCGCGGGCGAGCGCCGCAGCAGGCCGACGAATTCGCAGTGGTAGTGCAGCCGGTCGGCGCGCACCGCCTGCAGGCGGCCCTGCTGCACGAAAGACTGGGCGTAGTGGTCGGGCAGGAAGCCCAGAAAGCGGCCCGAGAGCACCAGCGTGGCGATTGACTCCTGGTCGAAGCCCGTGGCCGCGCGCGCCAGCTGCGCCTGGTGGCTCAGCGCCATGTTGGGCGAGTGGTAGCCCAGGCCGGCAAAGCGATGGCCGCGCAGTTGCGGCCAGTCGATGCCCGCGTGATCGGCGCCGAACAGTGGGTGGCCCTGGCCGCAGTACAGCAGCATGGTCTCGGTGAACAGCGGCGTATATGACAGGCTGCGCCCGCTGCGGTGCGCCGGGATGATGCCCAACTGGTAGCTGCCGTCGATCACGCCGCGCTCGATGGCGTTGATCGAGCCCACGTGCAGCTGCAACTGCACCTGGGGCGCGGCGTCGTGGAAGGCGGCAATCGCGCGGTCGATGTGCGCCGCCGGGTTGCTGGCGGTCTTGTCGAACACCGCCAGCGCAAGCTGGCCGCCCATGCTGGCGTGAATGTCGTCGATGCTGGTCAGAAACCCGCGCACCGCGGTCAGCAGGTGCAGCGTCTCGTCATAGACGCGCTGGCCCTCGGGCGTCAGCGCAAAGCCGGCGCGCCCGCGCCGGCACAGCGTCAGGCCCAGGCGGGTTTCCAGATCCTTCACGTGGCGGCTCAGCGTGCTGGTGCCGATGTTCAGCTCCAGTTCTGCCGCGGCCATGCCGCCGCATTCGACGACCGCCTTGAACACCTGCAGCAGGCGCAGGTCCATGTCGCTGACCTGGCCGATCAGTGCGCGCGGGCGCCGATCACCCGGTGGCGCGGCAGCGGTATTTACTTGCTTAATCATGCAAATGAATAGCGATAGATGTTCATTTACTCAATTATGAACAGTGGCCACAATGGCTTCCACACCATCTTCCCGTCTGCCTGCAGGAGAGCACCATGACGTTTGCCGTGATCGACGACACCACCACCGCCAGCACCCCGCGCATGGACGCCGCCTGGCTGGACGCCCACTGGATGCCGTTCACCGGCAACCGCAACTTCAAGGCCAACCCGCGCATGGTCGTCGGTGCCAAGGGCGCGTACTACACGACGGCTGAAGGACGCAAGATCTTCGACGGCCTGTCGGGCCTGTGGTGCTCGGGCCTGGGCCACGGGCGGCGCGAGATTGCCGAGGCCATCGGCCAGGCCGCCGCCAACCTGGACTACGCACCGGCTTTCCAGTTCGGCCATCCGGCATCGTTCGAGCTGGCCAACCGCATCAAGGAGCTGACGCCCGCGGGTCTGGACTATGTGTTCTTCACCGGCTCGGGCTCCGAGGCGGCCGACACGTCGCTGAAGATGGCGCGCGCCTACTGGCGCGCCAAGGGCCAGGCCGGCAAGACGCGGTTGATTGGCCGCGAGAAGGGCTACCACGGCGTGAACTTCGGCGGCATCTCGGTCGGCGGCATGGTGGGCAACCGCAAGACCTTCGGCCAGGGCGTGGAGGCCGATCACATGCCTCACACCCAGCCGCCCCTGGGGGGCTTTCACCGCGGCATGCCCGATACCGATGGCCGCGCGCTGGCCGACAGGCTGCTCGATCTGATTGCCCTGCACGACGCGAGCAACATCGCAGCCGTGATCGTCGAGCCCTTCTCGGGCTCGGCCGGCGTGGTCATCCCGCCCGCGGGCTACCTGCAACGCCTGCGTGAAATCTGTACGCAGAACAACATCCTGCTGATCTTCGACGAGGTCATTACCGGCTTTGGCCGCTGCGGCGGTTGGACGGGCTCCGAGGTGTTTGGCGTGACGCCGGACATCATGAACTTCGCCAAGCAGGTGACTAACGGCGCCCAGCCGCTGGGCGGCTGCGTGGTCGCCAAGGAAATCTACGACACCTTCATGGCCGCGGGCGGCCCCGAGTACATGCTCGAATTCGCCCACGGCTACACCTACTCGGCCCACCCCGTGGCCTGCGCGGCGGGCAATGCCACGCTGGACATCCTGCAAAAAGAGGATATGCCGGCGCGCGTGAAGGCCTTGTCGCCCTACTTCGAGAGCGCGGTGCACAGCCTTCGGTCTGCACGCCATGTGCTGGACATCCGCAACTGCAGCCTGGCCGCGGGCTTCACCATCGAGGCCCTGCCGGGCGAGCCGGCGCGCCGGCCCTACGAGGTGGCCATGAAGTGCTGGGACAAGGGCTTTTACGTGCGCTACGGCGGCGACACCATCCAGCTGGCACCGCCTTTCATCAGCACCGAGGCGGAGATCGACCGCCTGGTCAGCGCGCTGGGCGATGCGCTGATGGAGACCGCGTAAGTGCAGTGATCGGCGCTTGGTGGATTAGTTTCTTACGGCGATTACTGAGCTTATCTGTGAGAGCCATTACGGAGTCATAGTCGAGTGCCAAAATTTTCCACTTTTCTCCAAAATCTTCCATCCGAACTGTGGAAGTGGTCGGCTATTGATTTAACACAAGCTATGCGAAATCGGGAAATTTCGCCTGTGCAGGTCATGACGTCTGTTCTAGAGCATATTAATCTGCTTCAACCCAAGTTAAATTGCTTCATTGCCTTGTGCTCGCAACAAGCAATGGAACAAGCGAAGCTTTCTGAGCAGGCGCTGATGCGCGGTCACAGTTTTGGACCTTTACATGGGGTACCCTTTTCAGTCAAGGACATCGTCAACACTCAGGATATTCCCACCAGCTTTGGTGCAATGCATCTGCGTGACTATATGCCCAAGGAGGATGCTGTATCAGTGGCACGGTTGCGACGCGCGGGAGCCATCTTGGTTGGCAAGACGACAACACCAGAGTTTGGCTCCAAGGGTTTTACTGACTCTCCGCTGTTTGGCCGTACCTGTAATGCTTGGCATGCGCAGCGTACCTGTGGTGGCAGCAGCGGTGGTGCGGCGGTAGCGGTTGCCGCCGGCATGGCACCCCTGGCTGTGGCTACCGACGGAGGTGGCTCCACACGGATACCAGCGGCGTGTAACGGCGTAGTTGGAATCAAGCAAAGTCTGGGTGTGGTGCCACACAACCAAGCCTTAGATTTGTTTGGTAATCAAACCTATGTCACGCCAACCACGCGCACCGTGTCGGACACAGCGTTGATGCTGGATGTGATGGCTGGATCACACGTTTGTGACCCTTGGTCGCTAGGGCGGCCAAGGGTGAACTATGTGCAAACAGTGCGCAATGCCACCGACCTGCGTGGTAAGCGTTTTCGCTATAACTTGGCACCACAAGGTCGGAAGGTTGCCATTGAGGTAGAACGAGCGTTCCTGGCTGCCATACAGCGTATTGAGGCTTTGGGCGGTGAGGTTGAGCCTTTTGAAGCGCAACTGGACATCGAACCCATTTGGCGGACGGTCAATCATACGGTTTGGAGAACACGCTTTGCCGAGATGGTTGGTCAACATCGAGACAGTCTGAGCGCAACATTCTGCCGCCAGATTGAGGGAGCACTTGATTACAGTGCTCAGGACTATCAACAAGCTATGTTCGCCCGCACGCGGCTGTTCCACACTTTGCAAGGTTGGCTCGATGGTGTAGATTTTCTGCTCATGCCTACGCTCACTCGTACCGCCTTGCCCTTGGATTCCGATATTTTCGACGACATGGATATTGATGGTGATATCTTGGGAGATATTCGTGCGAATTGGTATCCCTGGACCATGCCAATGAACATGACAGGACATCCGGCGATTAGTGTACCCTGTGGCTTTGATAAAGAGCAGTTGCCTATTGGATTACAAATTGTCGCCCCTTTGTTTGAAGATGCGTACCTGCTGCAGGTTGCGGTTTGTCTGGAGGAGGCTTTTGATCTTCTAAATCACTGGCCATCTGTTACCTCATACTTTAAGGAGAACATATGACTGCAATAACCTATCTATTTCGTGCACGGCGCAATGTATTGCTCACTAGCCTGCTGGCAATACTCGGCTTGATGAATACAGCGCAGGCTCAAGACAGTGATGTCACCCGTATTGTTGTGGGTTTTGCGCCAGGTGGCGCGGCGGATGCGCTGGCACGTATTTATGCCGAGCAGCTGCGCCAAGATGGAATGGGAAATGTACTGGTAGAGAACAAGCCTGGCGCATCATCGCGACTAGCGTTGGATTTCGTGAAAAAGTCCGTCCCAGATGGGAAAACGATTTTTATCGGCCCCTCGCCGATGTTCACTATTTTTCCACTGACCTATAAAAAACTCAGCTACGATCCAGATAAAGACTTGACTCCAGTAGCACTGCTCACGGACGTGCCCACCGTAGTAGCTACCGCTGTTAATGCCCCTTACAAGACTATGGATGAGTATATTCAATGGCTCAAGCAAAATCCATCACAGGGTAGCCTGGGCTTGGCGTCCATTGGCAGCGCGGGTCATTTGGGTGCGTTTGCCTTGAGTAAGGAGTTGGGCTTGACCGTAACGCCCACGCCTTATCGCGGCGCATCGCCCATGCTGGTTGATGTGGTGGCTGGCACGGTTTCCATGGGTTGGGATGCGGTGGCCAGTATGATGCCTCTGTACCGTGGTGGAAGATTGCATTTTTTGGGCGTGAGTGGCACGCATCGCATCAAGGCTCTGCCAAATGTCCCCACTGCCTTCGAGCAAGGTTATAAACAGTTTGAATACGCAACCAGTTGGTATGGTGCTTATGTGAATAGTGCCACGCCGGAAGCGTCGAGGGCTCGTCTACAGGATGCATTTGTCAAGGCATCACATACCCCGGATGCAGCTAATAAGCTTGAGGCTTTGGGGCTGGAGGTGGTTGGCAAGCCGGGGGTTGATGCCACGGAGCGCATTCTCAAGGAGCGTACTGCATGGAGTCCAATCGTTCGCGCGTCGGGTTTTGAAATGCAAGATTGATTTTTCTAATACTCGGCGATACGCCTTTATCCACAGTTATTGAGCGCGGGCAGGTGCTGCGCCAGACATGGGGCGGCCACAGATACGCCCAGAGTCAAGCTATCGTGTGCGATACAGCGGCCTTCTAGCTGCACACCTGCGACAACTCCTATGCTGTTGGCGTGTGCCAACCAGGCTCTGTGCCGGGCCAACAGACAGGGGTGTAACCGAGTCGTTGCTGCATGGCACACGCAGAGTCGGTGTATACGGTGTCATCGCGGGGCGTGTAGGACGTCCTCTTCGTATTGGGTGGATAAAAGTCATTGATTTTGTGATGCAAAAAAGCATTTCATGAAACTGCGTCACAATGGCGCCGCGCGTCCGCCGAGCGCCGTTTGAGGTGCCGGCGGATGCTTGCAATATCGCCATTCATCACGTACACCAGACTGCTGCGGGACAGGGCGCTCTGCCTTGAGGGGTGCTGCCCCGCACTGCGGAGACCACCATGCCTGAAACCACCGCCAACGCCGACAAACGCGCCTTGCTGCGCAAGGCCGCCCTGGAGTACCACGAGCAGCCCCACCCTGGCAAGATTGCCATTGCCGCCACCAAGCAGATGGTCAACCAGCACGACCTGGCGCTGGCCTACTCGCCCGGCGTGGCCGCGCCCTGCGAGGAGATCGTCAAGGATCCGACGGCAGCCTTCAAGTACACCGCGCGCGGCAACCTCGTGGGTGTCGTGACCAACGGCACGGCGGTGCTGGGGCTGGGCGACATCGGTCCGCTGGCGGGCAAGCCGGTGATGGAGGGCAAGGGGGTTCTGTTCAAGAAGTTCTCGGGCATCGACGTATTCGACATCGAGATCGACGAGAGGGATCCGGACAAGCTCGTCGAGATCATTGCCAGCCTGGAACCCACGTTCGGTGGCATCAACCTCGAAGACATCAAGGCGCCGGACTGCTTCATCGTCGAGCGCAAGCTGCGCGAGCGCATGAAGATTCCGGTCTTCCACGACGATCAGCATGGCACGGCCATCGTCGTCGGCGCGGCCATCCTGAACGGCCTGAAAGTGGCGGGCAAGGACATCGAGAAGGTCAAGCTGGTCGCCTCGGGCGCGGGTGCTGCGGCGCTGGCCTGCCTGGGCCTGCTGGTCAAGCTCGGCCTGCCGCGCGAGAACATCTGGGTGACTGACCTGGCCGGCGTGGTCTGGGAAGGCCGCACCGAGCTGATGGACGAGGACAAGGCGCGCTTTGCGCAGGCGACGGCGCTGCGCACGCTCACCGAAGTGATTGCCGACGCCGACGTGTTTCTGGGCCTGTCCGCCGGCGGCGTGCTCAAAAAAGACATGGTGCGCCAGATGGCGCCGCGCCCGCTCATCTTTGCGCTGGCCAACCCCAACCCCGAGATCACGCCCGACGACGTCAAGGCGGTGCGCGACGACGCCATCATCGCCACCGGCCGCACCGACTACCCCAACCAGGTCAACAACGTCCTGTGCTTCCCGTACATCTTCCGCGGCGCGCTGGACAGCGGCGCGACGACGATCACCGCGGAGATGGAGATTGCCGCGGTGCATGCGATTGCCGAGCTGGCCCAGGCCGAGCAAAGCGA
Organism: Comamonas faecalis; assembly: GCF_039538025.1. Taxonomy (NCBI): domain Bacteria; kingdom Pseudomonadati; phylum Pseudomonadota; class Betaproteobacteria; order Burkholderiales; family Comamonadaceae; genus Comamonas; species Comamonas faecalis. The sequence goes on along the minus strand of NZ_BAABBP010000003.1, from coordinate 12,284 downwards.
GGTGGTGGCCGCCGCCTACGCCGGCGAGCCGCTGGCGTTCGGGTCTGAATACCTGATCCCCAAGCCGTTCGACCCGCGCCTGATGATGAAGATCGCGCCGGCCGTGGCGCAGGCGGCCATGGACAGCGGCGTGGCGCTGCGCCCGATTGCCGACATGGACGCCTACCGCGATCACCTGCAGACCTTCGTCTACGCGTCGGGCACCATCATGAAGCCCATTTTTGCCGCGGCCAAGCAGGCGCGGGCCAAGCGCGTGGCCTTCAGCGAGGGCGAGGAGGAGCGCGTGCTGCGCGCCGCGCAAATCGTGGTCGACGAGCAACTGGCGCGGCCCACGCTGATCGGGCGCCCGGCCGTCATCGCCCAGCGCATCGAGCAGTTCGGCCTGCGCCTGAAGGAGGAGCTCGACTACGACGTGGTCAACGTCGAGCAGGACGCGCGCTACCGCGACTTCTGGCAGACCTACCACCGGCTGACCGAGCGGCGCGGCGTCACGGTGCCGATCGCCAAGATCGAGCTGCGCCGGCGCCTGACGCTGATCGGCACCATGCTGCTGCACAAGGGCCAGGTCGACGGCCTGATCTGCGGCACCTGGGGCCATACGGCGCACCACCTGCAGTACATCGACCAGGTCATTGGCAAGCGCGCCGGCGCCAACACCTATGCCTGCATGAACGCGCTGCTGCTGCCCGAGCGCCAGGTCTTCCTGGTCGACACCCACGTCAACTACGACCCCACGCCCGAGCAGTTGGCCGAGATCACCGTCATGGCCGCCGAGGAGATCGCGCGCTTTGGCATCAAGCCCAAGGCGGCGCTGCTCTCCCACTCCAACTTCGGCTCCAGCCAGCACCCCAGCGCGGTCAAGATGCGCCAGGCGCTGGCGCTGCTGCGCGAGCAGGCACCGTGGCTGGAGGTCGAGGGCGAGATGCACGGCGACGTGGCGCTCGACGAGAAGGCGCGCCGCGACCTGATGCCCAACAACACGCTGAGCGGCAGCGCCAACCTGCTGGTCATGCCCAACATCGACGCAGCCAACATCGCCTACAACCTGCTCAAGCAGGCAGCCGGTGGCGGCATTGCCATCGGCCCCATGCTGCTGGGCGCGGCGGCGCCGGTGCAGGTGCTCACGCCCAGCGCGACGGTGCGGCGCATCGTCAACATGGTGGCGCTCACGGTTGCCGACGCCACCTTGCCGCGCTGATTACCGGCCCACAGCCCTTGTCGCCATCCCGCCGCCCTGTGGGCCGGGATGGCGCTTTTTTGCCTCATTTTTAGGCAAATGCTTGCATTTAAAGCATATTTTTGTCACACTCACGGGCTGAATTTTGGGTAAACCCTGAGAACCCTTAGAGGTGGTCGATGCTCCAGGCTGTCGCCCGTGCGGCACACAAGACGGGGTGGGTGTGTGCCGTCGCCTGTGCACTGGCCTGGCCTGCTCCCGCCGCTCTGGCCCGCCAGGCGGGCGTTGACGCCGAGGCGTCAGCGCCGATTGCACTGGCGCAATTGCCCGCCCAGGGGCGCACCACCTACCGGCGCATTCTGGCGGGCGGACCCTTCCCTTATGAGAAAGACGGCACCGTGTTCGGCAACCGTGAACGATTGTTGCCGCTCCAGCGCCGGGGGTATTACCTGGAGTACACCGTACGCACGCCCGGCATGCGCAGCAGGGGCGCGCGGCGCATCATCTGTGGAGGTGCGCCACGCACCCCCGACGCCTGCTACTACACCGGCGACCACTACGCCAGCTTTCGCCAGATCAGGCCATAGCCGCGAAAGATCGACGCATGCGTTTTTTAGAGAACCCTCAAGAAAGAGCCACGGAGATGGAAACACCGCTTCGTCAGGATCAGGAACCCTTGTTGCGCGGCGTGCGCAGCAACATCGTGCAGTCGATTCGGGCCTTCCGCGTGCACGACCTGCAGAAGGCTGCGGGCCACATGGGCCACCACTTCCTGTACGCCAACCTGGCACACGCACAAACCAAGCAGGACGTCCTGGAGCTGGTGGCCACGCAGTTCACCTTTCCGGCGCACTTCGGCAAGAACTTCGACGCGCTGTACGACTGCATGACCGACCCGCTGCACAAGAGCGGCCCGCAGCCGGGCTTTGTCGTCGTGCTCGAGCAGATTCCGGTGACGCACAAGTTCGACAAGGAAGCGCGCGAGCAGCTGCTGGACATCTTCCGCGACGCCGCCGACTACTGGGCCGACCGCAAGATCGCGTTCCGCTGTTTCTATTCTTTTCTGTAGCCCGTTGCGCCACCACTGGCCAGACGCAGCGGGCGAACGGGGCGGCCGTCCACGGCGCGTACCCGCAGGCCATCGAGGTCGGCAGCCGCCCGCTGGGCGCGGCGCCCGACGCCGACTCCCAGCTGTCGCCACTGGCGCTGCGCATGAGCAGTCCGTTCAACAGCCGCTACTGGCTGGCTGCCGCCGCGCCCTGATCCGGCGCTGACGCGCCGCCTGCGCCCAGCGCCTGGGCCAGCGCCAGGTATTCGGGCACGGCCACTTCCTCGGCGCGCCGCTGCAGGTCGAACGCGCCGCCAAAACCCCTGCTCTCCAGCCAGCGCCCCAGGCTGTGGCGCAGCAGCTTGCGCCGCTGGCTGAACGCCACCTGCACCAGCTCGGACAGCAGGCCGGCATCCACCTCTGCAGGCGCGGGCCGGGGCAGCATGCGCACCACGGCGCTGTCCACGCGCGGAGGCGGGTCAAAGCTCTCGGGCGGCACGAACAGCACGTCCTCCATCGCATAGCGCCACTGCAGCATCACCGACAGCCGCCCGTAAGCGCTGGTCGCCGGCTGCGCCACCATGCGGTCGATCACCTCTTTCTGCAGCATGAAATGCTGGTCTTGCACCAGGTGTGCAAAGGGCAGCAGGTGAAACAGGATGGGCGTGGAGATGTTGTAGGGCAGGTTGCCGACGATGCGCAGCTGCGCGCTCTGCAACTCGCCGGCCAGCGCGGCAAAGTCCACCTTGAGCACGTCCGACTCGACCACCTGCAGCTGGCCGTGGCGGCGCAGGCGCGCGGCCAGGTCGCGGTCGAGCTCGATTACCGTGAGCCGTCCCAGGCGCTCGACCAGCGGCTGGGTCAGCGCGGCCAGGCCCGGGCCGATCTCCACCATCGGCTGGCCCGGTTGCGGCGCAATCGCGCGCACGATGGCGTCGATGATCGCCGGGTCGCTCAGAAAGTGCTGGCCAAAGCGCTTGCGGGGGATGTGCTTCATGGCTTTGCCGCATGGCGGCAGGCATTGGGCAATTGTTTTGCCGCCGGGCCGCCCCAAGGCAAAACGCGGCCCCACGCACTAGCGAAGCGCAGGGCATGCCTGCGTGTGGGGGCAGGGAGCCACACGCAGTGGGCGGCCGTGGGGGTCATGTTCACTGTGGGGGCTCGCGGTACTCGACGTAGGCGCGCGCGCGCGCTTCCTGCATCCAGTTGCGCCAGGCCTCGTCGAGCTTTTTCTCGCGCACCACGTCGCGCACCATGTCGCGCTGCTGGCGCTGGGTGAGCTTGACCTCGCGGCGCGCGATCAGCTCGATCAGGTGCACGCCAAAGCGCGTGGCCACCGGCTCGCTGATCTGGCCCGGCTGCAGCGAGTCCAGCACCTGCTCGAACTCGGGCACGTAGCGCCCGGGCAGGGCCCAGCCCAGGTCGCCGCCCTCGGCCGCGCTGCCGTCCTGCGAATACTCGCGCGCCAGCTGCTCGAACGTCGCCTGGTGGCGCACGATGCGCTCGCGCAGCTCCATCAGCTCCTGCGCCGCCTGGCGCTCGCTGCGCCCGGGCTGGGCGCGCAGCAGGATGTGGCGCGCGTGGTTTTCCTCGGCCATGCTCATCAGGCCGGCCTGCTCCTTGTTGATGAGCTTGAGGATGTGCAGGCCCGCCGGCGAGCGCACCGGGCCGACGACGCCGCCCACGGCCGTGCCGGCCAGCGCGTCGGTGAACAGCTGCGGATAACGGTCGGCCGGACGCATGCCCATCACGCCGCCCTGGGCCGCGTCGGGCGCCTGCGAGTACTGCTGCGCCAGTTCCTGCCAGTTGCCGCCGGCCTTGATCTTGGCCAGCACCTCCTGGGCGATCGCCTGGCGCTCGGCCAGTTGCGCGGGCGTGGCGTTCTCGGGCACCCCAATCAGGATGTTGCCGATGTTGAGCTCCAGCGCCTGCGTGGCCGGCGCCTGCTTTTGCTCGCGCAGGTACTGGTCGACGTCCAGGTCGCTCACGCGCACGCGCGACTCCACGTCGCGCTCGCGCACGCGCAGCATCAGGAGCTGATTGCGCAGCTCCTCGCGGAACGCGCTGGCGCTGATGCCGTCTTCGGCCAGGCGCTGGTGCATCGTGGCCACCGACACGCCGTTTTGCCGCGCGACTGACTGCTCGGCCTGGTCGACCGCGAAGTCGTCGACCTTCAGGCCCATCTCGTGGCCGGTCTGGATCTGGATTTTTTCCTGGATCAGGTGCTCCAGCACCTGCTGCACCAGCACCTCGTGCGACGGGGGCGTGGCGCCCTCGTTGCGCAGTTGCGAGAGCGTGCGCTCGATGCGCCGCTGCACCTCGTTGTTGGTGATCGGGTCGGAGTTGACGACGGCGACGATGAAGTCGGCCTGGCGCGGCGCGCCGTCCTTGGCGGAGGGCAGCGTGGTGACGGCCGCCGGCAGGCGGGTCAGGCCGCTGGCTGCCGAGGGCTTGAGGCCCTGGGCGCCAGCGCCCAGCGGCGCCAGCAGCGCGGCGCTGACCAGGGCGGCCAGCGCGGCCGGGCGAAAGAGGGGACGGGTCATCGCGGTGTGTGAGCGCAGGAGAGCTGCCATGGCTGGAAAAGGCGGATCTTACGGTGCGGGCCGGTCGGCCCCCAGCGTCTGGTAATTGGGAATGTGCTGGCGCAGGCTGTCGAGCGGGTTGGAGCCCAGCGACAGGCGCGAGAAGCCCGAGAACTCCAGCTGCACCAGGATGCGGGTGTTGGACGCCTGGTCGGCGCGCTGCAGTCGTTCGAGCACGACGCGCCCGATCCAGCAGCAACTCTCGTACTCCAGACCGACGACGGTGTCGACCAGCTTGTGCTCCAGCAGGCTGTAGTTCAGCCGCCCGACGCTGAACCAGCGCCCGGCCTCGCGCGTGGGGCCGCTGCGCCTGTCGCCCCACAGGTCGCCTATGGGCCACTGCCACGCCACGTCCAGCTGCTCGTTGGGCTCGGTGATCAGGTCGCTGATCTTGTTCATCCGGTAGGCGGCGCTCACCGTGCGGTATTTGCTGGGCGTGTAGCGCGCCGCCAGCGTCGAGCGCTCGGACTTGCGCGTCTTTGGGTTGTATTGCACGAAGGCATCCATGCCCCACTGCGGCGTCCAGTTCAGGCCCGCGCCCAGCAGCACGTCCGAGACGCGCTCGCGCGCGGCCAGCGCGCCGGGCATCGCCACGCGCTGGTCGCTGTTGCGCAGGCGCTGGGCAATCGCAAAGCGCGCTGCCTCGGCGCCGGTGTCCGCGTCCAGCAGGCGGCTGGTCACGCCCAGCGTCAGCAGGTTGTTGTCGGCAATGCGGTCGTTGCCGCTGAAGCTGTTTTCGGTGTAGATCGACGCGAAGTTGAAGTCCTGCAGCGCCGTGTCGTACACCGGCAGCATGCTCTGGTCGCGGTACGGCGTGTAGGTGTAGAAGGCGCGCGGCTCCAGCGTCTGCGTCAGGCTGCGGCCCAGCAGGCGGGTGTCGCGCTCGAACACCAGGCCCGAGTCCAGGCTGAACGTGGGCAGCGTGCGGCTGGCGCTGCGCTGGCCGCTCGTCAGCGGCGTGTCGAAGCTGTAGTGCGTGGCGTGCAGCTGCAGGCGTGGCGTGATGAAGCCCGCCGGCGCCAGGAACGGGCGGCTGACCTGCGCCACCATGAAGCTGCGCTGCGTGTTGGGCTGGTGGATGTAGTCGCGGTCGGCAATGAAGTGCGTGTAGTTGGTCTGCACGCTCATGTCCAGCCCGCCGCCGATTTCCTGCGGGCGCCACTGCCAGTCCAGCTGCGGCGCCATGTCGTACGGCGGGGTAATGGGCGCGCTCACGTCCTGCAGCGTCTGCCATTTGAGGGTGCGCACGCTCACCGCGTGGTCGCCGCGTGCCCAGCTCAGGCGGGCGTCGCCGGGCAGCAGGCGCTGGGCCGTGGTGTCGGTGTAATAGCTCTCGCCGCGCAGCGGAAAGTCGCGCCAGTAGTTGTCGTCGCTCACCCGGCGCAGATTCACTGCCAGGCGCAGGTCGCCCACCGGGCTGGCAAACAGGTCGTCGTGCTTGATGCCCAGCGACCAGCGGTCACGCTCGCGCAATTTGTCGTTCGGCATATAGCTGGCCGACAACTCGCCGCTGTAGCTGGGCTCCAGGTAGCGAAAGCTCCCGTCCAGCGCCACGCCGCGGCGCGCCATCAGCGTGGGCGCAATCGTTGCGTCGCGGTTGGGCGCGATGTTCCAGTAGTAGGGCTGGGTGTATTGCAGGCCGCTCAGGCTGTCCATGCCAATGGTGGGCGGCAGCAGGCCGCTCTTGCGCCGATCTGACAGCGGAAAGCTGATGCCCGGCAGCGGCAGGATGGGCACGCCCTTGAATTCCAGCACGCCGCCCTCGGCGCGGCCCACGTCCTCGGCCTGGTCCAGGTGCAGCGCGTCGGCGCGCAGTATCCAGTCGGGGCGCCAGTGGGCGTCGTCCTCATCGCGCTGGCAGGTGGTGTACGTGCCCTGGTGAACGACCGAGCGGTCGCGGTCGATGAAGTCCACGCGGCTCGATTCGCCGTGCGCCTGCGTCTCGTGCAGGCGGTAGTTCACGTCGGTGAAAAAGCCGCTGTAGGCGTCCACCTGCAGGTCCAGCAGCGTGCCCTGATACAGATTGCCCTCGCGCAGCACGCTGACGTTGCCCTCTGCGCGCGCGCGGTCGGCCGGCACGTCATAGGTCATGCGGTCGGCGCGAATCGTCGTGTCGCCGCGCTGCAGTTCGGCGTGGCCTTCTATCGTCGCCTCGATGTCGCTCTGGCCGGTGATGCGGTCGCCACTGACGTAGACAGGCAGGCCCTTGGCAGGCGCCGGTGCCGCGGCGCGCGGCGCCTGGGCCTGGCTGGCCAGCGGCAGGCCCAGCAGCGCGGCGGCAAGCAGTCGCAGGCAGGCGACCTTGGGAGCCAAGGACGGGGTGGATAGCGAAGACAAACGAAAATTTCCGAAGGGACAGTAAAGCGGTGCGGCCGGCGCCGCGCGGCATTTTCGCACCCGCTGCGACCCGCATTTGCGGGCAGGGCGGGTTTGTAGAATCGCGATTATCCATGAGCCCTTCTCTCCACTCCCCCTCCACGCCCGCCGCGCAGACCGTCTCCTGGGACGACGCCCGGCGTCACGCCGCCTTTGATGCCTGGCTCGCGCGCGTGGGCGCAGCCCACGGCCTGCAGCCGGCGACTTTGCGCCCCGCATCGGCCGACGCCAGCTTTCGCCGCTACCTGCGCATCGACAACGCCCAGGGCGAGAGCCTGATCGTGATGGACGCGCCGCCCGCCAACGAGGACTGCCGCCCCTTCGTCCACGTGCAGGCGCTGATGCAGGGCGCCGGCCTGCGCGTGCCCGAAATCCTGGACTGGGACGAGGCGCAGGGCTTCATGCTGCTCACCGACCTGGGCGCGCAGACGGCCATCGAGCAGCTTGACCCCACCCGCCCGCAGGACGCCTTTGCCTGGTACGCCCAGGCGCTGGACATCCTGATCGACTGGCAAAAAGCCAGCCAGCCGGGCGCGCTGCCCGCCTATGACGAGGCGCTGCTGCGCCGCGAGCTGCAGCTGTTTCCCGACTGGTACCTCGCGCGCCACCGCCAGGTGCAGCTCGACGAAGTGCAGCAGGTGGTGCTGGCCAAGGCGTTCAGCACCATCGTCGCGCACAACCTGGCCACTCCCAGCGTCTACGTGCACCGCGACTTCATGATGCGCAACCTGATGGTCGGCGAAGGTGGCCGCCTGGGCGTCATCGACTTCCAGGACGCGGTCTGCGGCCCCATCACCTACGACATCGCCAGCCTGATGCGCGACGCCTTCATCAGCTGGGAGGAAGACTTCGTCATCGACCTCACCGTGCGCTACTGGGAAAAGGCCCGCAAGGCCGGCCTGCTGGGCGCGGCCAGCAGCCACGGCTGGGGCGCTGACTTTGGCGAGTTCTACCGCGCCGTCGACTGGATGGCGCTGCAGCGCCACCTCAAGGTGGCCGGCATCTTCGCCCGCCTGACGCTGCGCGACGGCAAGCCCAAATACCTGGCCGACGCGCCGCGCTTCATCGGCTACATCCGCGCCACCTGCGCGCGCTACCGTGAGCTCGCACCGCTTTTGCACCTGGTCGACCAGATCGAAGGCACGCAGGCGGCAGCAGGCTATGCCTTTGGCCGCATGTAGGCGAAAGCTGCTGCCGGTCGTTTTCTCCTTCCCCCTCTGGGGGAAGGCAGGGATGGGGGCAAGCCGGCTCCTGTCCATCGGCGCCGCAGGCCCCCACCCCAACCCTCCCCCACAGGGGGAGGAAGCGAGATATTGAAACCCCCGCCTCCACCATGCCCCGCCTCCACTGCCCTCTGCCCCTGGCCCCTGGCGCGCAGATCGACCTGCCCACCGAGGCCGCGCGCCATGTGCAGGTGCTGCGCCTGCAGCCCGGCGCGGCGCTCACCCTGTTCAACGGCGCCGGCGGTGAATGGGACGCCACCGTCACCCGCATGGGCCGCAGCGACGTGCAGGTCGAAGTGGGCGCGCACCACGCCATCGAGCGCGAGGCGGCGCGCGCCGTCCACCTGATCGTCGGCATGCCGGCCAACGAGCGCATGGACTGGCTGGTCGAAAAAGCCACCGAGCTGGGCGCCGCCAGCATCCAGCCCGTGGCCACCGCGCGCAGCGTGCTGCGCCTGGAGGGCGAGCGCGCCGCCAAGCGCCAGACGCGCTGGCAGGCCATCGCCGTCGCCGCGTGCGAGCAGTGCGGCAGAAACCGCGTGCCCAGCGTGCACGCGCCGCTGGCGCTGGCCGACTGGCTGCGTGGCGCACCCGGCCAGGGCAGGCGCCTGCTGCTGTCGCTGCGCCCGGGCAGCCAGCCACTGCGCCAGGCCGCGGGCGACGCCCAGGCGGTCTGGGTGCTGCATGGCCCCGAAGGCGGCCTGACGGCGCAGGAGGAAGACACGGCACTGGCCGCCGGCTTTGCCCCCGCCAGCCTGGGCGCGCGCGTGCTGCGCGCCGAAACGGCGTCCGTCGCGGCGCTGAGCATGCTGGGGTTGGACTGATGGCCCACGCACCGGTCGAGCCTGCCGACGACGACCTGGCCAGTGGCGGCGGCAGCGGCAGCGGCGTAGGGGCCATCGCCGACTTTTTTCGCGACGCCGACGCCGCGCAGGACTCGCTCCTGCTGTGGCGCCTCACGCACCAGCAGCCGCTGGTCCACGCGCTCAGCGGCCTGTTCCACGGCCCGGCCGCGCTGGTACAGCTGCGCCTGTGGGTGTTTCTGCAGCTGGCCAGCCAGGGCGAGGCGCTGCTGGCGCGCGAGCGCATTGCCGAGCTTTTTCATGCGCTGCGCCCCGAGGCGCTGGAGACCGTGCTCAAGCGTCTGCGCGACGTGGGCCTGCTCGCCTGGGACGAAACCCAGCGCGCCTACCACCTGCCAGCCCTCGCCCAGCGCGTGGCCGGCGTGCTGGCGCCGCTCACGGCCCAGGCGAGCGAGGACGACGCCGACGGCGGCGAACTCGCAGCCCTGCTCGGCCAGGTGGTCGGCGCCAACCAGCTGGGCAGCGTCGACGCTGGCCAGGTGCAGCTGCTGCACGCGCAGCTGGCGCGCCTGCACGGCGAATTTGCCGACGCGATCGCCAGCGGCTCGGAATTTCGCCTGCGCGAGGCGCGCAAACGCTACGACCGCGCCGCCACCCTGATCGATCGTGCATCGGAGGCGATTGCCGCCATCATCGGCGGCAGCCGCGGCCACATCCAGCTCGAACGCGCCGCGCGCGGCCTGGGCCAGGCGCAGTCGCGCCTCTTGGCCATGGCCAGCCAGTTCAACCGCGCGCTGCAGCAAATGGATCGCCAGCGCGTGACGCTGGGCACCACTGGCCTGACGAGCACCGACGTCAAGCGCTGGCTGCAGGCCGCGCCCACGCTGCACCAACTGCTGGCCGGCGCCCTGGCCCGGCCCACGGCCGTCGCGGCGCTGGCGCCGCACGAGCTGCTGGACGTGACCGAGGCCGAATTCGAGCGCGACCGCCCCGCGCCCGAACAGGCCGAGGAACTACCCAGCGCCCAGGACGCGCCCGCCGGCACGCTTGCCGCCGTGGCCCTGCCGCGCGAGCTGGGTGACCTGAACGATTTGCTCAGCCGCTGGGCCATGGAGCCCGCGCCAGACGGTGCGGCGCGCAGCGTGCAGGACGCGCTGCTTGGCCCCATCCCCGGCGCCACGCGCTACGCCCAACTGGCCTACAAGGCGCAGCTGCTGCCGCTGCTGGGCGACCCCCAGGCCCAGGTGCTGCCCGGCGCCACCGGCGCCCTGGCGCGCCAGCCCTGGCGCGTCCAGTGGCAGGCCGAGGCCGAAGCCGTCGACCACCACCAGATCGAGCTGCTCAGCCGTGGGCAGCTACTGCCGGCCGGCTCCATGGGCGCGCAAGAACAGGAGCCAGCGACGCCCGCAGCGCCAGGCCGGCCAGACACCGGCGCTCCCACCAAGGAATCAAAGAATGGATGACGCCGCCCTGCTCATCGCCGAACTGCTCACCCGCCGCTGGCTGCCGCGCAACCACCGCCTGGTCAAGCGCGCGCTGGTCGACGCCGAGCTGTTCGCCCAGGTCGAGCAGCGCCTGGCCCAATGCGGCCTGCGCTGGATGGACAGCATCTACGCCGACCACGTCAGCGTCGCCCTGCTCCCCGCCGCGCAAAACGCCGCGCTGGGCGAGGCCGGCATCAACGCCAACAACAACCTGGAGCTGCCGCGCGACGGCCAGGCGCTGCTCGTTGTGCTGTGGGCGCTCATCGTTTTACCGAAGCGTGAGCGCCAGACCAGCCGCCAGAGCATTGACGGCGAGCAGCAGAGCGACTTCTTTCCCGGAGCCAAGCCCCTGCCCGGCGCCGCCAGCGCCAGCCCCGTGCTGTCGTACAAGGCGCTGCTGGAAGACTACGGCCCGCAGCTGGGCAAAAAGCTGCGCCTGGACGCCAACCTGAAGCTGCTCGAACGCCACGGCTTCATCCTGCGCCGCCAGGACGAAATCGCCGAAGGGCCGCTCTTGGACGTGCTGCTGGACTACGACGTGCTGGCCCCGCGCATCCTGGACGGCGCGCTGGCGGATGTGCTGCTGCGCGAACGGGCGGCTGCCGATCTCCTTCCCCCTCTGGGGGAAGGCAAGGATGGGGGCTCGGCCGGTGCGGTCCCTGTCTAGGAAAGTGCCGACGAAAAGCCGTAGTCTCCTGTCAAGTCACAACGAGGAGGAGAACATGGCCGAACTGCTGGACGAAATCCACCCCGGCGAGATTTTGCTGGAGGACTTCATGAAGCCCATGGGCATCTCCGCGCGCCAACTGGCGGCGGACATCGACGTACCCCCCAGCCGCATCAGCGAGCTGGTCAACGGCAAGCGTCCCATTACCGCCGACACGGCCCTGCGGCTGGGCCTGTTCTTCAACATGGAGCCGCGCTTCTGGATGAACCAGCAAACCGAGTACGACATGCGCGTGACCGACCGTGCCCTGCACGACAAAATCGCCGCCAGGATCCGCGTCTTCCAACCGCATGCTGCGGTGTGAATGTGGGGCTTTTTGCCGCTTCCAGGAAAAGCCCATGTGGACCAGGTTCACGCAAGGCAATTTCCATGTGCCCAAGCGCACAGGCGGGTTGACCCATCCGGGGTGCGCCGACCGAACACCCATCCGCCGGCGGTGGTTACAAGGCATCCAGCGGACTCAAGACACCCCGCCCGCCCCAGGCCGTGGCGACATTCGGGTACTTGACAGCCAGCGCATCGGGCAGCCCACCGCACCCATGTCCGCATCCAGATCCTTGCGGTGCAGCACGCGGGCGCGCTCCATCTGCTCGCGTAGCGGTGCAATCAGGTTCTCGGGCAGCACCGTCACCCGGTCCTTGTTGCCCTTGCCCTGGCGCACGATCAGCTCGCGTCGCTCAAACTCCACATCCTTCACGCGCAGGCGTAGCGCCTCCAGAATCCGCATGCCCGTGCCGGGGCGTGTCCGAATTTTTGTGTAAACGGGTCGGACTTCAATTGACGGAGATGCGGTCTCCGAACTGAATGGTAAAGCGGGTCAGCGCGGCCTTCCAATCCCGGATGGGCATGGTCCACTTCTGGCTG